>NZ_JBSHKH010000116.1:0-26146 GCF_053643595.1 Streptomyces sp. NPDC055506
CGGCGGGCCCACGCGTCTCTCAGACTCCGAGCGTGGTCGCCACGCTGTCCACGGTGACCGTGCCCCGGTCGCCGTCGACCGTGATCACCATGCCGTCCCGCAGCCGTCGTGTCCCGCCCTCGACGGAGATCACGGCCGGGATGCCCAGCTCACGGCAGACCACCACAGCGTGGCTGTTGAGCGCGCCCACGTCCACGACCGCAGCACCCGCGACCAGGAACAGCGGAGTCCAGGCCGCGTCCGTGATCGGTGCGACCAGCACCTCGCCGGGCTCCAGCGCCTCGCACGACGCCGGGTCGGTGACCACCCGCACCGTGCCGGTGTACGTGCCGTGGCTGCCGCCCACACCACCGAGCACATCGCCCTCGACGGCCGCCTCGGTCCGTTCCTCGGCGCGGCGCGGCCAGGTGTCGATCTCGGTCTGCGCGTCGTCGGCGACGAAGAACGGCGGTTCCAGTTCGTGCAGGCCCGCGTACTCCTCCAGCCGCCGCGCGATCACGGGGCCGAAGGTCTCCGGGGCGGCGACATAGCCGTCGAGTTCGGTGTCCAGCAGCATCATCACGTCCTCGGGCCGGGCGAAGCGCCCCGCCTCGACGCCGCGGCGGCCCAGTTCCCGTACGGCCATGCGGATCTCGTTGACGACGGTGACGCAGTTCGCCTTGGTGCGCTCGCGGGCCGGGATCCACACCTGGGCGGCGTGCATCCCGGCGTCGAACATCGGCTGCGCCTCCTCGGGCAGCGCGGCCCGGATCTCCCGCGCCGTCCGCTCGCGCCCCTCGGTCAGCCGCTTCCGGCGGGCGGCCGGGGAGTCGTCATCGGGACTGTGCCGGATCCGGTCGACGAGGGCCAGCGCCTGGACGGGCGCCGCCTCCCAGGACAGCGCGTGGATGTCCCACTCGTTGGGGCCGCGGTCCCCGGACTCCGCCAGGAACTCCTCGAAGGAGTCACGGAACGCCTTCACGTCGCCGGTCGCGGCGTCGAGCGCCTGCTCCACTGCGGCCGGACCCCCGTCGAACAGCGCGCTCAGCTCGGCCGACGCCGCGACCTGGCGGGACAGTGTCCACAGCCCGGTCGAGGGGGAGGCGGAATCGACGTCGCCGAGACCGCCGATGAGGTCGAGCATGGCGCCGGGGCGGTCCACGCTCGCGCACAGCGGGCCGAGGATCGCCGGTCCGACGGACGCGGGCAGCGACGACTCGACGTGCCGCTGGAAGGTCGTCTCCACTTCGTCGAGCAACGACCGTGCGTGCGCTACCAGTTCGGCGTCGGACAGCCGCGTCAGGCCGGGGCGCGAGCGGCGCAGGGCACGCAGCCGTTCCCGGTCGGCGTCGGCCTCCGGGAAGCCGGCCTGGCCGAGCATCCGCTGGAGCGTCGCGCCCGCCTTGGCGGTCAGCTCCTCGTCCTGGTCGTCCGGATGCGCCACGTACGCCGGCGTGTCGGAGCGCTGTCCGACGAAGGCCGCGTCGATCTGGTCCGCGGTCTGGCCCATGCGGATGCCGAACAGCCGCATGTGGGACAGATTGAGGTAGAAGTGGCCGCCGAACATGCCGACGAACGGCGGCCTGGGGCCGGCCACCTCCTCGTCGCGGTAGATGCCGAACCCGACGAAGCCCTTGCGCCAGCCCTGCAGGCCCCGCCCCCAGACCAGGGTCCAGCCCAGCGGGCTGGCGGGTTCCGGCAGGGTCTCGCCCGCGTTGGCCCGGGTGTAGTGCGGCAGCCGTTCACTGCGCTGCCAGTCCGTGATCCAGCTCTTCATGACCGAGGTCTCCCGCTGTCCGTACCCGCGCCTGCCCCTGCCCGTCCCTCGCCTACCACTGCGCCGTACCGCCGTCGACGCTGATCAGTGTGCCGGTGATGCCCGCCCCGGCCTCGCTCGCGAGCAGCGAGGCGACTGCCGCGACCTGTTCGACGGTGGTGATCTTCTTGGTGGCGGCGTGCTCGGCGAACCGGCCCAGCCACTCCTCGTACGAGATGCCCTCGGCCTCCGCCGCGGCGGGACCCGCGGCCCGCATCAGGTCGGTGTCGACGGCGCCGGGGCAGATGGCGTTGCAGGTGATGCCCTGGGTGCCGTACTCGAAGGCGGTCGCCTTGGTCAGGCCGTGGATGGCGTGCTTGCTGGTGATGTAGTGGCTGATCGCGGGCTTGTTGGCCTGCTTGCCCTCGACCGACGAGATGTTGATGATGCGTCCCCAGCCGCCTTCCAGCATCTTCGGCAGCGCCCGGCGGGTGCCGTAGAAGTAGCCGTTGACGTTCAGGTCGAGTGCGGCGTGCCACGCCTCGTCGCTGAGCTGGTGGATCGGGGCGAAGCCGGAGCTGCCGCCGACGTTGTTCACCCAGATGTCGAGTCTGCCGAAGCGCTCGGCGGCGAAGTCGGCGAGGGCCTCGATGTCCTCCTGGCTGTTGGCGTCGCAGGGGTGGAAGACGGCCCGGTCCCCGGCGTCCATCTCCACCAGGGCCTGCTTGCCCTTGATCTCGCTGCGGCCGCTGACGACGACCGTGGCGCCGTCGGCCAGAAAGGCCTCGGCGATGGCGCGGCCGATGCTGCGCGTACTGCCCGTGATCACCGCGACACGTCCGTCGAGGCTGCCCGTAGCCACCATGGTGTTCTCCCGCGAGTGTTGTCGGTTGCTCACCTGGCGGCTCTGGGGGCGCTCGTGTCCAGGTGCTGGTGAATGGTGCGGTGGAAGTGCTGGAGTCCGGGCTCGTTGCGTCCGAAGACGAAGTCGGTCCCGTCGAGGGCCTCCAGGCCCTGCTGGACTCCGTAGGTGGTCGCGTAGTCCTCGTCGCGGACCACCTCGTGGAACCACTCGCCGAACCGGTCGGCGGCCTGGCGTTCCTCCTCGGTGACCGCCGGTTCCCGCAGCAGGATGATCTGCTGGGTCACCGACTCGGTCGCCGTGCGGGGGAGGACCAGGGAGACGGCGATCTTCTGGCGCCAGCCGCCGGCGATCGCGAGGCCGGGGAAGAGCCAGTAGATGGGCCCGACGCACTCACCTGGGTCACGCTGGTCCGGCGGCAGTTCTACCGCCCGCGCGATGGGGCGCAGGGCCGGTGCGATGCGCTGGTGAGGGCCCCAGGTGTCGTGGGCCATCATGTTCGAGAGGTTCGTCTCGAACACCGTCTTCGGGTGCAGGGAGGCGAAGTGGTACGTCTCCAGATACCCGTCGAGGGTGACCTTCCAGTTGGGACTGGTCAGCTCGCTGGTGGCGTAGTGGTGGCACTCCGCCAGCCGGAGGCCCTCCAGCAGGGGCTGCAGGTCGCCCAGCCAGCCGTCCAGGTCGGGCTCGGCCGCCGGGTCCAGCGAGACGAAGACGATCCCCGCGCGCTCACCGGCCGGAAGGCGGACGAGGCTGCGGCCCTCGCGCGGCACCTCGCCGAAGGTCTTCTCGGCGTACACCCCCCGCAGCTCTCCGGTGAGGTCGTACGACCAGGAGTGGTACGGGCAGGTGAGCCGCTTCGACACACCGCAGCCGGGTTCGAGGAGCTTGGCCCCCCGGTGCCGGCAGGCGTTGATCATCGCGTGCACGGCGCCCTGCCGGTCACGGGTGATCAGCACGGGGATGCCGAGCACGTCGATCGCCTTGTAGGTGTTCGGCCCCGGAAGCTCGCAGGACATGGCGAGCGGCAGGGGGACGCTGCGGTGGACGGCGTCCGTCTCGCGCCGCCACCGGTCGGCGTCGAGGTAGTGGGCGACGGGTTCCGTCCACTGCCCGTCCGCCTCGTGCGTCGTTCTGTCGCGGTAGTGCGCCATCACACGCTCGACGAGTTCGGCGGCCTCCCGGCGCATCGCCAGGGACGCGGCGTCGGTGGACCGGTCCTGGCTGATCCACGACGAGTATTCGGGGGCCGAGGGGGCCGAGGGGGCGGAGAGGGCCGAGGGGGCTGGGGCCGACGACCTCGGCCCGGCGTCCGTCTCCCGAATTTCCGGCGAACTGGTCTGGACCACGATGTCCTCACAATCCTCCCAGCCGCGAGCCGGTGACCGGCTTCGGAATGCGACAGCTGGGCTGTGTCCGAAACGAGAACAGGACTTAGTGTGGCCTGTCAATAGAAAGTGGCGAAGTTGCCGCTCGCTGTCCCGTGGGGGTGGGTGCGATGGTCATGACCCTGCCGTTCGAGGTGGGCGTGGTGGTGCGGGATCTGGAGCTGATGGAGCGCTTCTACTGCGACGTGCTCGGCTGCCGAACCGAGCGCCGCTCGCGTGTTCCGGAGTCGGTCGGCGGCCCGGCCGGGCTCGGAGGCGAGCTGGTGGTCGTCTGGCTGGAGGTGCCCGCCGGGGGGCGCGTCAAGTTGATCCTCCCCCGGTCGGGCAGGGTGGCGGCCCGCGTCGCGGCCTCGCCGGCCGGGCGCCCGGGGCTGTCGTATCTCACCTTCCACTTCGACGACATGGGCCCCTTGGTGGCGGCGCTGCCGGCCGCGGGTGCCCGGCCCCTGTCGGACCCGGTTGTCGTCCGGGCGCACGGTCGACGGATCAGCTTCTGGGCCGATCCTGAGGGCAACGTCGTGGAGTTGGTGGACGCCCGGGCCGGCGAGCCGGATCCGGGGCATAGTAATTAGAGACGCTGTTCAGTAAGATGCCCTCATGCTGGTTACTGTAGACCGGCACTAGTAAGTCCGATGGCCCGTAAACCTCCCTCGGACGAAGGGGCGGACGATGGCTCAACGAGCGTCAACGGCGTCGAAGAAATCCGCGCAGGTCAGCACGCAGGTCATCAAGGACCTGCACCAACGCATGGTGCGTATCCGGCTGTTCGAGACCGAGGCGGGAAAGCTCATGGAGGCGGGCAAACTGCCCGGCTTCCTGCACCTCTACGTCGGCCAGGAAGCCGTCGCCGCCGGCGTCATGGCGGCCCTGCGTGACGACGACCAGATCACGTCCACCCACCGCGGCCACGGCCATGCCGTGGCCAAGGGCGTCGGCTTCCGCGAGATGTACGCCGAACTGTACGGCCGCGTCACCGGCGCCTGCCTCGGCCGCGGCGGGAGCATGCACATCAACGACCTCAGCCGCGGCATGCTCGGCGCCAACGGCATCGTCGGGGCGGGTGTCCCGATCGCCGTGGGCGCCGCGTTCGCCGCCCGGTACAAGGGCGAGGACAGCGTCGCCGTGACCTTCTTCGGCGATGGCGCCACCAACATCGGAGCCTGGCACGAGGGCGCCAACATGGCCGCGATCCTCGGCCTGCCCGTGGTCTTCGTCTGCGAGAACAACGGCTACGCGGAGTTCACCCCGCAGTCCGGGCACATGCTGCTCACCGATGTCGCCGACCGGGCCCCCGCCTACGGTATGCCCAGCGTGATCGTCGACGGCATGGACGCGGTCGCCGTCCACCGGGCCGCCGGCGAAGCCGTCGAACGGGCCCGGTCCGGCGCGGGCCCGATGATGATCGAGGCCAAGACCTATCGCTACTTCGACCACCAGGGCGTCAAGGGCCTGCGGCACCCCTACCGCTCCGACGAGGAGGTCGCCGAGTGGAAGGCCCGCGACCCCATCGACCTGCTCGAAGCCCGAGCCGTCGCCGAGGGCACCGCGACCCGGGCGGAGCTGGACGACGTATGGCAGCGCACGCGCGACGAGATCGCCGAGGCCATCGCGTACGCCGAGGCGAGCCCGCTGCCCGACCCCGCCGACCTGCTGCTCAACGTCTACTCGGGATGACCGCTATGACCACCACCAGCGAGGCACCGGCCCTCCCCCCGGTCGCCGACTCCCGCAAACTGTCCTACGTCAAGGCCTTCAACGAGGGACTCGCGCAGGCCATGCGCGAGGACGAGAACGTCTTCGTCGCCGGCGAGGACGTGGCCGGATACGGCGGCGTCTTCCGCATGTTCGACCACCTGCTCGACGAGTTCGGCCCGCGCCGCATGATCGACACCCCGATCTCCGAAGCCGCACTGGTCGGCCTCGGTGTGGGAGCCGCCGCCCGGGGCCTGCGACCCGTCGTCGACCTGATGTTCATGGACTTCATCGGCGTCTGCCTCGACCAGATCGTCAACCAGGCGGCGAAGATGAAGTACATGTTCGGCGGCGCGCTGTCCGTGCCGCTCACCATCACCACCGCCTCCGGAGCCGGCCTCGGTGCCGCCGCTCAGCACAGCCAGAGCCTGGAGGCCTGGCTGGCCCACGTGCCCGGCCTCAAGGTGGTGATGCCCTGCGACGCCTACACCGCCAAGGGCCTGACCGTCTCGGCCATCCGGGACGACAACCCGGTCGTCATCATGCTCAACAAGGTCCTGCTCGGCAGCACCGGCGAGGTGCCCGAGAAGATCTACGGCATCCCGCTGGGCCGGGCGCACACCGCGCGGCAGGGCTCCGACGTCACCGTGATCGCCCTGGGCCGCATGGTGGGCGAGGCCCTCGCGGCGGCCGACGAACTCGCGGCCGAGGGCGTGGAGATCGAGGTGATCGACCCCCGAACCGTGCAGCCCCTGGACACCGAGACGATGTTCGCCTCGGTCCGCCGCACCAACCGGGTGCTCGTGGTGCACGAGGCCGTCACCTTCGGCGGGCTCGGCGCGGAGATCGCCGCCCAGATCCAGGACTCCGTCTTCGACTACCTGGACGCGCCGGTCCTGCGCATCGGCGCTCCCTTCTCCCCGGTGCCGTTCTCGCCGGTCCTGGAGAAGGCGTACGTGCCCGATCGCGCCCGCATCGCCCAGGGCTGCCGGCGCCTGCTCGAAAGGTCGTGACGGCATGGCGGTCGAGGTTCTGCTGCCGAAGATCGGTCTGACCATGCAGGAAGGCACGATCGACGAATGGCTCGTGCCGGTCGGCGCGGCCGTCGCGGAGGGCGATGCGCTGCTGAGGCTGGCGACCGACAAGGTCGACGTGGACGTCGAGGCGGAGGCCGGGGGACTGTTCCACCCGGTGGTCCCGGTGGGGTCCACGGTCCCCACAGGCGCCCTCATCGGCTGGCTGCTGGCCGAGGGCGAGCAGCCACCGGACCCGTCGGGTGCGCCGATGCCCGCCGGGTCCGGGACCAGTGCGGGCAGCGACTCTCCGCCCGCACTCGACGGCACCGGCGCCGACGCCGCTTCCGCGGCACCCTCCGTCAACGGCACCGCTGGCCGGCTTCTGTCTTCACCGAACGCCCGGCGGGTCGCCGCCGCCGACGACGTCGACCTCACCGCCGTCCGCGGCACGGGACCGGGCGGCCGGATCGTCTCCGAGGACGTGGAGGACTTCCTCCTGGCCGTCCCCGGTGACCTCGGCGATCCCGGTACGGCGGTCCCGGCGGGCGTCCTCCCCTCCTCGCCGCTGGTCCGCAAGCTGGCCAAGGAGCGGGGGATCGACCTCTCCGCGGTGAACGGCACCGGTCCGGGCGGCCGGGTGCGGCGGTCCGACGTCGACGCCGTCACCGCGGCGCCTGTTCGCCGGGACTCGGCCCCTCGGCCCGGCGACGTCCTCCCGCTCACCGGGATGCGCGGCACCATCGCCCGCAGGATGCACGCCAGCCTCCAGGAGATGGCGCAGCTGACGCACGGCTACGAGGTACGGATGGACGCCGTCGTGTCGCTGCGGGACCGGCTCAAGGAGGAATGGGCCGACAGTGATCTGCCGGTGCCCAGCCTCAACGACTTCCTGCTGAAGGCCGCTGCCCTGGCCCTGTGCGAGCACCCGCTGCTCAACGCGACGGTGCGGGAGGACGGCGTCCACCTGCTCGACGGCATCCACCTGGGCTTCGCGGTGGCCGTCCCGGGCGGCCTCGTGGTCCCCGTGATCGAGGACGCGGAGGGGCTGCAGCTGGCCGGGATCGCACGCCGCTCCAGGGCCCTGGCCCAGGCCGCGCGCGAGGGGCGGATCTCCCCCGCCCAGCTGGAAGGGGCCACCTTCACCGTCACCTCGCTCGGCGGATACGGAGTCGACTTCTTCACCCCGGTGATCAACCCCGGCAATGTCGCGATCCTCGGGGTGGGCCGGCTCAGGGACGGCGTCGAGTGGGTGGACGACCGGCCGCTGCGGACGCGGGTGCTCACCCTGAGCCTCACCTTCGACCACCGCGCCGTCGACGGGGCACCCGCCGCCGAGTACCTGCGCACCGTCGGTGAGTTGCTGCGCAGGCCGCTCCGGCTGCTGGTGTGATCCGCCCGAGGCCCTCAGCCGGCCGGGTCGGCGATCCGCTCCGCGAGAGCGCCGACCTCGCGGACGAAGGAGCGGTGCCCCAGCGACCGGTACACGTCGTCGCCCCGGACCTGCGAGATCGCCGAGGTCTCCAGCAGCGCCAGCAGGCCCAGGCCGATCACCGCCGCCTCGGCGTCGGAGACGGACGCGCGGGCCTTGTGGATCAGCCGCACCAGCTCGGCCAGCAACTCCGTACGGCTCTCCTGGCGCAGTGCCTCGGCCTCCTGGCTCATGCCGGCCGACGACACGAAGAACACGGTGGCGGCGGAACGGTGTTCGCCCAGCCAGGACAGCAGCGTGGTGACCGCCGCACCGACGCCCGCGCCGGGTTCGTGGGCCTCCGTGAGCGCCTTCAGCTGCTCGCGCAGTGCGGTGGCGAACGCCCGCATCCCCTCCGCCAGGACCTGGTCCTTGGAGGAGAAGTGGTAGTACACCGCTGCCGAGGTCATCTCCGCACGGGCGGCGATGTCGGCCACCGTCACTTCGTCCGGCGGCTGGGTGGCGAACAGCTCGGTGGCCGCTTCGATCACCCACTGCTTGCGCGACGGACGGTGAGCGGCGCGGCTTCCGGAGGTCGTCATGATGTCAAGTATGCCGGGCGCCGAGCGTCCCGTAGACCCACGCGCAACAGGAATTACTCCGCCGGACGGTTCGAGTTACTGGATAGCATGGTCAGTACACAAGGCCCACGGACGCGGGTCACGGCAGCCGGCAGGGAGCATGATGGCCAGCACGAAGAACGGCAAGCAGCCCGCCCACCGACCCTCGCGGCGGCAGCACATCATCACCGCCGCCGTACGGGTCTTCGGCCGCAACGGCTTCGCGGAGACCAGCATCCAGGACATCGCGGACGAGGCCCAGGTGGTGCCCACGGCCGTCTACTACCACTTCGACGGCAAGGAGGAACTGCTCGAACTCGCCATGCGTCGCGTCTTCGACCAGCTGAACGCTGTCGTGGAGGCGGCCCGTCCGGAGTCCGAGCCGGGTGATGCGGAAGGGCTGATCCGTGTCATCGACGCCGTGTGGGACTGGGTGGAACGAAACCCGGACGAGGCCCGCCTCTACCAGGTCCAGGTCGCCTCCGCCAACGGCAGCGTCAAGGTGCTGCGGGACGAGTTCGAGCAGCGGCACATCCAGCGTGGCTACGACTATCTGCCCGAGGGCACGACCCGCAGCCCCAGGGCGGCGAAGGTACGGCATGGGGCGCAGGCGCTCGCGGTCCGCACACTGATCAGTACGACCATGCTCGTCACCGCGCTGCGCGCGGAAGGAGGACCGCTGTCCCAGCTGCCCTCCCGCTCCGTGCTGGAGGCGGTCAGGGAACTGGCGCTGCGCATCGTCGCCACCGAGCAGGGACCGGCCACGTCACGGACCTGAGGCGGTTCAACAGGCCAGACCTGAGGCGGTTCACCAGGCCATTGGCCTGCGGTCGGCGAACAGCCCGCCGGTCGTCTCGTCGCCCTCGGGAAGAGTCGCCAGCCAGACCGGGGTGTCCGCCCCCTCCCGCGGACCGCGCGGGGCGGAGGGACCGCCCATGCCGCTGCGGGTCCAGCCGGGGTCGGCGGCGTTGACCAGGACGCCCGTGCCGGACAGCTCTGCCGCGAGCATGCGGGTCAGGGCGTTCAGCGCCGTCTTGGAGATCCGGTAGGCGGGATGCCGGCCGGAGTCGATCAGTGCCAGCGAACCGTACGAGCTGGTGACGTTCACGACCCGTCCGTAGCCGGCTTCCACCATGCCGGGGACGACGGCCTGCGCCACCCGCCAGGCGCCGGTGAAGTTGGTGTCCAGCGTCGCGTACAGGATGTCCTCGTCGAGGTGAGGGGGCCGCAGCTCCCCGTCCAGCGACACGCCGGCGTTGTTCACCAGCACGTCGATCCCACCGGTCAGCTCCCTTGCTTCCCGGACCGCTTCGGTGACGCTCCTCGCGGAGGTCACGTCCAGGGCCAGCGGCAGCGCCGCCGGGCCGATGGCGCGGCACGCCTCCTCGGCGGCCTCCGGTTTTCGCGCCGCGACCAGGACCCGCAGCCCCCGGTCCGCGAGCTGCCGGCCGATCTCCAGCCCGATTCCCCGTGCCCCACCCGTGACGAGTGCTGTTCTGCTGCCGTGCTGCATGGCGGTGTCCGCCCCTTTCACACCGTGAGGACCGAGCAGGCACTGATCCCGGGCGCCCCGTAGACATGGGTGAAGCCCACCCGGGGAGCGCCCGGCACCTGCACACCCGGCGCCCGGCCCTGCAACTGTCGTACGACCTCGTGGAACTGCCGCAGGCCCGAGGCGCCGACGGGCTCCCCGCCGGCCAGACAGCCGCCGTCGGTGTTGACCGGTATCCGGCCCGTGGGATCGGTGCCCCCGGAGGCCAGCAGTTCCTCCTGCTCGCCGTGGCGGCACAGCCCGGTCTCCGCCAGATGGATCAGCTCGGAGCCGCTGTCGGTGTCCTGCAACTGGGCCACCTGTACGTCCGCGGGACGCAGCCCCGCCGTGCGGAAGACGGCTTCCGCGGCGTCCACGCTCGGGCTGCGGTGCGGTCCGGGCGGCAGCCAGGGCGAGAACACCTCGAACGAACCGAACCGCCGGGTCCGCAACGCCAGCGACGCGAGCCTGACCGGTCGTTCGCACAGGTCGGACGCGCGGTCGCCGAGCGCCAGCACCAGCGCGGCCGCGCCCTGTCCGGGGGAACAGAACATGTACTGGGTGAGCGGGGGGCTGACCTCGGCGGAGTCCAGGATCTCCTGCTCCGTCAGCGGCTTGCGCCGCCACGCCAGGGGGTGGCGCGAGCCATTGCGGAAGGCCCGCGCCGCCACCGTTGCCAGCGCCCGCTCCGAGATCCCGTGGTCGTACAGGTACCGCTGGGTCTTGAGGGCGAAGAACTGGGTCGTGAGCATCATGCCGGTCTCGGCGTACCAGTCACCCAGGCCGTACCGGGCCGCGGAGACGTGGAACGCGCCCCGCTCGTGTTTGTCGAACCCGACCGCCAGTCCCAGGGAGGCCTCGCCCGCGCGCAGCGCGTTGGCCACCGTGAGCACGGTCGAGGCTCCGGTGGCGCAGCCGTTCTGCACGCTGACGAACGGCACTCCGGTCAGGCCCAGCCGGCCCACCAGGGTGTCGGGCTTGCCGGACACGTCGGAGCCGCCGGCCGCGTAGCCGATGTCCTCCCAGGCGACACCGGCGTCGGCCAGCGCCTCGCGTACCGCGCGCTCGGCCATGTCGATTCCGGTGACGCTCTCGTCGCGGCCGAAGGGATGCATCCCGCAGCCCACGACATAGACGTCGTCCATTCGCCTCATCGTCCGCCGTCCCGGTCCGGTGCGAACGCGAAGGTCAGCACCTCGGTCCCGTCCTCGTCCCGGTACGCGGTCACGGTGGTGAGCCGAACCGGCAGACCGATCCGGATCTCCGCGCGGGGCACCGCCAGCCGCGCCTCGACCAGTACCTCACCGAGGTCCACATAGCCCACGTGGTAGGCCCGGTGGCCGCCGGACGGCATCCGGTACGGCGGCTTCGGCGGGAACGCCTGGAGCGTCCACGACCACACCCGCCCGCTCGCCGGAAGGACCCGCGCGGACATCGCGCCGTCCGGGCACCTGGGGCACGAGTCCTGCCGGGGGAAGACGACGGTGCCGCACGCGGAGCAGCGGGCGCCGACGAGGCGCGGTGGATCGCCGTCGTGGGACTCCCCGTTCTCGGCGTTCTCGAACAAGGACTCGTCGATGAGTCTGGTGGCCATGCCGTCCCGCCTTCCACGTCACCAGCCCAGCAGCCCGGCCAGCCGTTCCCGATGGTGTGCGGCGCCGCCCAGCAGGACCGCGTCGGACTGGGCGCGCCTGAAGTACAGGTGCGCGTCGTGCTCCCAGGTGAAGCCCATCCCGCCGTGGAACTGCACGCACTCGGCGGCGACGGAGACGAACGCCTCGCCGCACCAGGCCTGCGCCACCGCCGCCGCCTCGGCCAGCGCATCCGGCGAGCCGTCCGCCCGGACCGCGCGTACCACGGCCGACCGGGCGGCCTCGACCTGGAGCAGCATGTCGGCGCAGGCGTGCTTGACCGCCTGGAAGCCGCCGATCGCCCTGCCGAACTGGGTACGGTCGCGCACATGGGCCATCGTCATGTCCAACGCGGCCTGTGCTCCGCCGAGTTGCTCGGCGGCCAGGGCGATCAGGGCCACGTCCAGGGCGCGGGAGACGATGCCCCCTCCCTCGCCGCCGGCGGTCAGCGCCCTGACCCGGGCGCCGGAGAAGGTGACCACCGCCTGGCCCCGGCTGAGGTCCAGGGTGGGCACCCGGCGCACCGTGACCCCCGGCTCGCGCGGATCGGCCAGGAAGAGGTCCACGCCGTCGGCCCCCGCAGCGGCCACCACCAGCGCCTCGGCGTCGGCGCCGTCGAGGACGAACGGCGCGGTACCGTCCAGCAGCGGGACACCGCCCTGCCAGGAGACGGCCACCGGCACGGCGTCGGGCCGCCACGTCCCGTCGGGCGCGGCCACCGCCAGGGCGTGGACGGCGCCCTCGGCGAGCTCGGCCAGCGCCTTGCCGGCCGTACCGCAGCCGGCCAGCACCTGCCCGGCCAGCACTGTGGAGGACAGCAGCGGTACCGGTGCCAGTGTTCTGCCCAACTCCTCGCAGACCGCGGCGATCTCGGCGAGGCCGCCGATGCCCCCAGCCGACTCGGGCAGGCCGAGGGCCGCGAGGCCGACCTGGCGGCCGAGGGTGTCCCACAGTTCGGCGTCGATGCCGGGGGCCTCCTCGGACAGCCGGCGTACCGCGGCGGTGCCGCCGGCATCGGCGCACACCGACCGCACGGTCTCGCGCAGGTCCTCCAGCTCGGCGTCCGACAGGGCCGCGACGTCGGCCACGGTGCTCGTCATCGTGCGCTCCCGCTCTCGTGGTGCCGCTCCTCGTCCTGCCGCTGCCGCAGGGCACTGTGCGCGGCCGCCATCCGGGCCACCGGCACGCGGTGCGCGGAACAGGAGACGTAGTCGAGGCCGAGGTCGTCACAGAAGGCGATCGAATCGGGGTCCCCGCCGTGCTCACCGCACACGCCCAGCTTGATGCCGGGCCGTACGCTCCGTGCCCGTTCGGCCGCCAGGGCGATCAGCGCACCCACCCCGTGCGGGTCGAGCCGGGCGAACGGGCTGGCGGTCAGGAACCCGCGCTCCTGGTACGAGGCGAGCACCTGGCGCTCGACGTCGTCCCGGGAGAAGCCGTAGGTGAGCTGAGTGAGGTCGTTGGTGCCGAAGGAGAAGAACTCGGCGTGCTCGGCGAGTTCGCCGGCGAGCAGCGCGGCCCGAGGGGTCTCGATCATCGTGCCGAGCCGGTACGGCACCTCCACCCCGGTGCGGGCGGCGACCGCGTCGGCGGCACCTCGCACGTACGCGGCCGCGGCGGCGAGTTCCTCCGGCAGGCTCACGAGCGGGATCATCACCTCCAGCCGCGGCCGGACCCCCGTGGCGGCAACATCGGCCCACGCGGTGAACAGCGCCTCGGCCTGGGCCGGGTAGAGCCTCTCGTGCCGCAGTGCCAGCCGCACCCCGCGCAGCCCGAGCATCGGGTTCGCCTCGCGCAGCGCGGCGGCCCGCTGCTCCTCAGCCGCGTCCAGGGCCTGTCCGGGGACGGGCAGGAACTCGTGCAGCGGGGCGTCCAGCAGGCGCACGGTCACCGGGCGGTCCCCGACCGCGGCCAGCAGCGCGCGGAAGTCCTCGTGCTGGGCGCGCTCCAGCTCCAGCAGGGCTTCGTCCCGGGCGGCCGGGTCGGCGGCCAGGAGCACCCGGCGGATCAGCGGCAGCCGCTCGCCGAGGAACTGGTGTTCCGTACGGCACAGCCCGACACCCTCCGCGCCCAGGGCCAGGGCGGTGTCCACCTCGCCGGCCGTGTCGGCGTTGACCCGCACGCCCAGCCGGCGCATGCCGTCCGCCCACCCCAGCAGGATGGACAGTTCGGGTGGCGGTTCGGCGACACTGACGCTCAGGGTCCCCGCGTAGACGGCGCCGGTACGGCCGTCCAGCGATACCGGGTCGCCCTCGCGAACCACCCGCTCCCCGAAACGGACCGTCCCGGCGGCCAGGTCCACGCGCAGTCCCTCGGCGCCGCACACCGCGGGCTTGCCGGCGCCCCGCGCCACCACGGCGGCGTGCGAGGCGATGCCGCCGCTGCCGGTCAGCACGGCGACGGACGCCAGCATCCCGGGGACGTCCGCCGGGGTCGTCTCGGCAGCCACGAGCACGACCCGGGTACCGTCCGCGGCCAGTTCGAGGGCGCGTTCACTGGACAGCACGACCGCTCCGGTCGCCGCCCCCGGGGACGCGGGCAGCCCTCTCACCAAAAGGTCCTCCCCGCCGGTCAGCCGCAGCTGGGGGTGCAGCAGTTCCTGCACCTGCCCCGGGGTGATACGCCGCACCGCATCCTCACGGCCCATCGCCCCGTCCTGGGCCAGGTCCGCGGCCAGACACACCGCCGCCCTGAGCGGCGGGCGGAGTTGCGCCGAGGCGGCGAGCAGGGAGATCTCGTCGTCGCGCACCTCGAAGTCGACCGACACCGGCGCGCGCAGATGACGCTCCAGGGTGAGCAGGGAGTGCTCGAGCAGCGCCGTCCCGCCCGCGAGCCGGTCCAGCGGTTCACCGGTGTGCGGCGGCGGGGCGCTGCGGCGCACGCCTCGGAAGAAGGAGCCGTGGTGGGAGAGCCGCCCGGTATCGGGATCGCGGCTGACCGCCGTGCCGTAGCCCGAGTGGTCCGCGGGGCCGATGCGCAGCGCCTGCACGTGCAGGGCGAGGGCCAGATCGGCGGGGAGCCGCTGGGCCCGGCGGGACCTCCGCGCGCGCGGCGAGTCCCATCGGCCGAGGAGGGCGCGGGCGGCCAGCGCGAGCTGCCGTGCCGGGTCGTCGGGAAAGGGCTGGGAGCCGTGCCGCCTCACCAGGGAGAGCAGTGCCTCGACCCGCGCCCGCGGCTCGGGTGTGTCCAGGAGGGCGTCGTCGAGCACCGCACCGGGCACGGCGAGGGCGTATTCGGCGATCATCCGCAGGGTGGAGGCCCACACCTCGTACAGGGCCTCCGCGCGCCCGATGACGGCGCACAGTCCGTCGGCGTTGCCCGAGGTCAGGCCGAGACAGGCCAGGTCGGGCGGCAGTCCCGCGATCTCGGTCGGCGCGCTCGCCGACAGACGCAGCAGCAGCGGCCGGCCCGCGTCGCCGATCCGCCGCGCCGAGAGCTGCTCGACCAGAGCGACGGCGGCACCGGCGGTGTCGGGTTCGCACAGCGACGCGGAGGCGCCCGCGGGCACGGTGAGCCCCGGCACGACCGGCAGTCCGAGGGCCACCAGCCGGTCCATCGCCGCGCCGTGCGCGCCCAGCTCGTCGGCGTCGAGGCCCCGGATGCGGCCCTGTCCGTAAGGCACCAGGACCCGGCCGGGGGCCTCGGAGGGCGCGAGAGGAGCGCCGGACGGTGTGAGCGGGCCCGCCTCGCGGTCGGTGACGCTCACCCCCGGCTCCTCGTGACCAGCTCCTCCTCCAGGGCCTCGTCCTCGGCCCGGGAGATCCCCAGTACGAGCAGCAGTTCCTGATGCAGTCGCATCCACACGGTGTGGTACGAGTCGCACAACGGCGAGGCCAGCCACGCCGGCTCGCCGTCGTCGAAACGGTCGAGGGCCTCCTCCAGGGCCGTGAGGTACCGGCCGCTGCCCGCGAGCATCCGCTCCAGCCTGCGCAGCACGGGCTG
This sequence comes from Streptomyces sp. NPDC055506, assembly GCF_053643595.1. Taxonomy (NCBI): domain Bacteria; kingdom Bacillati; phylum Actinomycetota; class Actinomycetes; order Kitasatosporales; family Streptomycetaceae; genus Streptomyces; species Streptomyces sp. NPDC055506. Next base: position 15,826 of record NZ_JBSHKH010000116.1, read on the forward strand.
GATGGCCTCGTGCACGTCCTCCAGCGACTCGCGCACCTCGGCGTCGTAGGCGTCGTCTGAGTGGTCGTTCGCACTGCCGTCGGGGCGGCACTGCCATGCCGTGCACACGTCGCGGATCTTCCTGTTGACCGGCAGGAACGCCTCGTAGGCGGCGGTGATCCGCTCCTCCTGCTCGGAGCCGGCCGGGACCCGCAGGATGCGCGCGGCGGCGGCCTTGGCCCGCTCGGTCGGCAGCACCACCGGGCCCTTCACCATCGCGAGACCGGCGTCGACCAGCGGGCGGTGCTCCGACTCCGGCCGGCCGCGCCACATGCCCCGCAGGACGAGGTCGACGACGGCTTCGCTGTCAGGCTCGTCGGGAGCGTCCGGAAGGCCCACGGCAGCAGATTGCATCGCCACACCTTTTCCCCGGGTCTGTGATGACCGGTTCCTCGGTTCTGTATTGCCCGGAGGTTACGCCCCGGCCGACCCGTTAGTGAAGAGGGACTCAAGAAACACTTTTCGATGCGTCGGCCTCGGCCCGGCCGTCGCACGCCTTCGGGCGGTCCCGCGCGGCGAGGAAGGACACCATGCGGTCCCGCGCCTCGCGGCCGTCCGCCAGGGCGGCGATCAGCCGCGCCTCCTCGGCGAGGTGGCGGCGCAGTTCGTCGCCGGTGCCGGCGCGCAGGAGGTCCTTCGCGGCGCGCAGTGCGTCACCGGCGCCGGCGGCCAGGCCGGCCGCGGTCCGGTGCGCCGCGTCGTCCAGTTCCCCGTCCTCCGCCACGCGGGAGGCCAGGCCCCACCGTTCGGCGTCGTCGCCGGTCAGAATCCGGTTGGTGAGGATCAGGTCCGCCGCCCTGCGAGGGCCCACCAGGCGTGGCAGGAACCACGAGGCCCCGCAGTCCGGCGTGAGGCCGATCGCCGTGTACGCCAGCCGGAACCGCGCGGACCGGGCCGCGAGGACGATGTCGCCCACCAGTGCCAGACCGATCCCGCCACCGGCGGCCGCGCCGCGCACGGCGGTCACCACCGGCACCGGCAACTGGTACAGGGTCTGTACCGCCGTGTGCGCGGCACTCGCCACGGCATGCACATAGGCGCCGGTCCCGGCGCCGCGACCGGCGAAGGCGCGCAGGTCACCGCCCACGCAGAAGCTGCCGCCCGCGGCCCGCAGCAGCACGGCGCCGCCCGGGTCCGCGGCCACCTCGCGCGCGGTGTCCCGCAATGCCTCGGCCGTCCTCAGATCCAGGGCATTGCCCCGCCCCGGGTCGTCAAGTCTCAGCTCGACGACCCGGTCGGGGTGGCGGACGATCCGGACCGGCTCGGTGCTCACGGGGAGGCCCATGGATGTTTCTCCTGTCGTCTTCCCGTCGCCGGGTGCTTCCCGTCCCAGGTGCTTCCAGGCAAGATACTGAAGACGCTATACAGTTTCTAGGACGCGACGGGAGTCGATGCCCGTACGCCCGCCGGCGGGAGGTCCCGTGCCCATCCAGTTCGATATCGATCCGACTGTCGCTCAACTAGCCGCTGATACAGCCGAGTTCGTGCGCGAGGTGGTCATTCCGGCCGAGCGCGAGTGCGGCGGGTCCGTGCACGATGCCCCCGAGGCCCTGCGGGAGACCCTGCAGAAGGCCGCCCGTGACGCCGGTGTGTTCGCTCCGCACGTGCCGACGCGCTGGGGCGGACACGGGCTCGATCTGCGGGGGCAGGCGGTGGTGTTCGAAGCGGCGGGATACTCCTTGCTCGGACCGCTGGCGCTGAACTGCGCCGCCCCGGACGAGGGCAACATGCATCTGCTGGAGAAGGTGGCCACCGAGGAGCAGAAGCAGAGGTATCTGCGTCCGCTCGCCGCGGGCGGGACCCGGTCCTGCTTCGCCATGACCGAACCGGCTCCGGGAGCGGGTGCCGATCCCCGTTCCCTGCGGACCACCGCGACCCGGGTCCCCGGCGGCTGGCGCATCGACGGGCGCAAGTGGTTCATCACCGGTGCCGAGGGAGCGGCCTTCGCGATCGTCATGGCCCGCACCTCCGGCAGCCCCGGCGACCCGGGCGGCGCCACCATGTTCCTGGTCGACGCCGGCACGCCCGGCATGCGCCTCGTCCGGACCATCGAGACGCTGGACGAGTCGCTCTTCGCCGGGCACAGCGAGATCGTCTTCGAGGAGTGCGTGGTGGGGGAGGAGCAGGTGCTCGGCGCGGTGGACCACGGCTTCGACGGCGCCCAGGTCCGGCTCGGTCCCGCCCGGATGACGCACTGCATGCGCTGGCTGGGAGCCGCCCGCCGCGCCCAGGACGTCGCACTGGAGCGGGCGGGGAGCCGGATGGCGTTCGGCTCGACGCTGGGAGACCTCGGCATGGTCCAGCAGATGCTGGCCGACTCCGAGATCGACATCGAGGCGAGCCGCGCCCTGATCCTGCGCACCGCTTGGGAATTGGACACCGGATCCGCCGCCTCGCAGCTCACCTCCGTGTCCAAGACCTTCGTGGCGGAGGCGGTGAACCGGGTGGTCGACCGTGCGGTGCAGATCTGCGGAGCGCTCGGCATCTCGGCCGAAGACGCCCCGCTGGCCCGCCTGTTCAGGGAGGTACGGCCGTTCCGCATCTATGACGGCCCGTCGGAGACCCACCGGTTCGCCATAGCGCGCCGCGCGGTGCGGCCCTATCGACAGCCGCGCCATCCCCGTGAATGAAGCTGAGCCCCGTCGGAGCCCGCGCCGGCCCCCCGGCAACGGGATCGGCCGAACGGTCGAGGGGCCCGGCGGGTCCGGCCCGCGATCCTGACCGTTCGGCCGAGGCGGGCGTCCGGGTCCGCGGGCGAGGGTGGAGCCGCATCCTCACCACGGACATCAGGAGTCGACGATGCAGCGCAACAAGTTCCTCGTCAGTGTCATCGGGGGCGCGACCGCCGCGGTCGCGCTGGGCGGAGTCGGCACGTATCTCCTCTCCGGCACCGAGTCGACCAGCCGACTGGACGAGTACAGCACCGCCTCGGTGGACGGCCACAAGGCGCTCGCCGCGAACATCGTCGCGGGCCGCACCGAGAGCAGGTACCACCCGCTGCCCTGGGTCGGCGACAAGCTCTCCGGTGTGACGTGCCCGACCGGCCTCAAGGCCGTCGCCGGAGCCACCCTCACCTGTACCGGCAAGAAGAGCGACGGCAGGACCGTCGAGATCCCCGTCCGTGTGACCAAGGCCGGCGCCAAGAGCGTCACCTGGACCTTCGAGCGCTGACAGGGAGCACCCACACCATGACCACGGTTCTGGCCGGACACGGCCTCGTCAAGAAGTACGACTCCACCACCGCCCTGGCCGGCGTCGACGTGGAGGTCCGCGAGCGCGACTCGCTGGCGATCATGGGCCCGTCGGGGTCCGGCAAGTCGACCCTGCTGCACACCCTCGCGGGGATCATCCGGCCTGACGGAGGCGAGGTGCTGCTGCGCGGGGAGCGCATCGACAACCTCGGCGAGAACCGGCTCAGCGCGCTGCGCCGCAAGCGCTTCGGGTTCGTGTTCCAGTTCGGCCAGCTGCTGCCGGAGCTGCCCGCCGAGGAGAACGTCGCCCTGCCGCTGATGCTGGAGGGCATGCCGCGCGGCGAGGCCGTCGCCCACGCCCGTCGCTGGTTCGCGCCGCTCGGCCTGGAGGGGTTGGAGCAGCGCCGCCCCGGCCAGCTGTCCGGCGGCCAGGCCCAGCGGGTCGCCGTCGCCCGCGCCCTGGTCGTCGAGCCGGACGTGGTCTTCGCCGATGAGCCCACCGGCGCCCTGGACCAGCGCACCAGCACGGAAGTGGTCCAGCTGCTGTCCTTCGCCACCCGGGAGACGGGCGCCGCCCTGGTCATGGTCACGCACGACCCGGACGTCGCCGCGCACTGCGAGCGCATCCTCCAGGTCCGCGACGGCCGGATCAACGACCACAGCCGAGCCACCCTCGCCTGATCCCGCAGGAGTCACTCCCATGCGTTCCCCTGTCGTGCCCCTGACCTGGCACCTCGCCAGGTCCTCCGGCCGCCGCGGCCTGCACGCCCAGCTGCTCGCGGCCGGGGCCGCCGCCGTCGGCTCGTTCCTCCTGCTGCTGATGATCGCCGCCTCCCTCGGTGCCGGCACTCGCGCCGACCACACCACGTGGCGCACCCCCGACGCCGTTTCGGCCGGGAAGGCCACGGCCGTCCAGGCCACGACCACGACGTACGCCCGAGACGAGCCGGTCACCGTCGTGAACCTGGCCCGGCTGCCCGGCCGAGGGCAGACCCCCGCGCCGCCCGGCCTGACCGGCTTCCCGAAGCAGGGCGAGGTGTACCTCTCCCCGGCCCTGGCCCGGCTCCTGCACAGACTCCCGGCAGGCCAACTCGCCGACCGCTTCCCGAAGACGACGTCCTACGGCACGATCGGCGCCGCCGGTCTCGCCTCTCCCGACGAACTGGTCGCGGTGGTCGGCCGGGCGCCGGGCGACGCGGCCGTCTCCAAGGCCGCCGGGGAGCAGAATTACTACGACGAGAACCTGACGGAGCGTGCCCCGATCTCCGGCTTCTCCGCCACGAAGGCGAGCGTGTTCACCGGCACCGACCAGGGGACCGTGCTCCTGGGAGTGGTGCTTCTCGTCATGCCGGTGGTCGTGCTGGCCTCGGCCGCCGGACGGCTCGGCGCGGCCCGGCGCGAACATCGGCTCGCGGCACTGCGGCTGGCCGGGGCGACGCCACGGCAGATCCTCGCCATGACCGCCGTCGAGGCGGCCGCAGTCGGAGCGGCCGGGGCGGTGGCGGGCGCGCTCGCCTACACGGCACTGCTGCCCGCGCTCGCCGAACTCCCGTACGGCCTCGGCTCCTGGTACACGGGCCAACTGTGGGTCGGACTGCCCTGGCCGGCAGTGGTCGTGGCCGCGATCACCGCCCTCATCACCTTGAGCGCGGTGACGATGCTGCGCCGGGTGGCCGCCTCACCTCTCGGCGTCGCCCAGCAGGCCGACCCGCGCCGCACCCGCCTGATCCGCTTGCTGCTGTTCGTGGCGGTCCTGCTGTACATCTGGGCGACCACGGGCGACAGCGGACAGTTGAACCCCCGTCAGCTGCTCGCCCTGCTCGCGCTCTTCTACGGCGCGTTCTGGCTGCTCGGCCCCTGGGTCGTGGACCGGCTGGGCCGCGTCGTGGGCCGCCGCGCCAAGCGCCCGGCCACGCTGCTGGCCGCACGCCGGCTCAGCGACGACCCGCGCGGGGCCTGGCGCACCGTCAGCGGCCTGGTGCTCGCCGGGTTCGTGGCCGGCTTCTTCTCTGTCAGCACACTGGGCTCCGACGGACCGATTCACGAGGGGCAGGTGGCGGTGATCACCGCGAGCGCCTCCGACGCCCGGCACACCGCGGCCGAGGCCCGCACGCTCCTGCACAAGGCGGGTGTGACGGCGACCGTCGCCGTCACGAGCGAGGACGAGTACGACAGCCTGCTGGGCGGGGTCAACGGCGTGACCGCCCGGGTCTCCGGCGGGCAGGAGGGTGTCGACACCGCCGTCACCGCACTGACTCCCCTCGGGTCGGGCAGGTACCCCCTCACACAGGAGTACGTGTCCGCGCCGGATGACACGGTCACCGGCCGCGTCGCCGTCGTCAGCAACGCCACGCTGGTGCTGAGCTTCCTCGTCGCGGCCGCGTCCGCCGGCCTCACGGCCGCCGCGAACGTTCTCGACCGGCGCCGGGTCTACGGTCTGCTGAGGCTGGCCGGTACCCCACTGGAGGTGCTGGACCGGGCGCGGGTGCGCGAGACCGTCATCCCGCTGGCCGTCCTGGCCGGCGGTACCACCGCGATGGGGGCTTTCGGCGCCATGCAGCTCAACAAGGCGGCCGGTACCACCATCAACACCTCCGGTGCCGTGCAACTGGTGCTCTGCGTGGCCGTCGGCGCGCTGGCCATGCTGGCCGCGATCACCGGCAGCAAGCCGCTGCTGCGGAACGTGACGGCGAGCCCGGCACAGACAGCGGACTGACACCGTACCCAAAGCCGGACGATACGCCCCGTCAGGAGCGGCTGTGCCGCTTCGTGAGGTCGCTTTCGTCAGGACAGTCCCTTCCAGCCCCAGCGGGGTGTGGGGCCGGGATCGCCCAGGTCGGTGTCCTCGGGGTCGGCCGAGACGGCACGGGCGATCTTCGTGCCCCAGTCGAAGTACGCCATCACCTGCTGCCGCAGCAGGTCGTCGTCGGGGAGTTCCTTGTCGACGGCCTCGGCCATCAGCTCCATCCACCGCAGGCGCTGTTCCTCGGTGATGGCCAGTCCGAGGTGGGAGCGGAGCAGGGCCTGGTGGCCGCCCAGTTCCCGGGTGAAGGTCTCCGGACCGCCGAAGACCTCGTCCAGCCAGATGGCCACGTGCTCGATGTGCGTGCGGGTGAAACCGGCGAAGACCGGCGCCAGCAGCGGGTCGGCCAGGACTCGGTCGTAGAAGGTGTTGCTCATCCGGCGAAGAACCTCCGTCCCGCCGATCGCCTCACTCAAAGATCCAGTGCGCTCGCTCATGCCACTCATCCCCGTCGATAGCCTCACGCCGGCCAGACCAACATGCCCCATACTTCCACCCCTTGGTGGATTTCGCGGCCGAAGACGCCGACGCAGAGCCTCTGGCCACGCGGCCGGCCGCATGTCTGGAGCCGTCGGGTGGCTGGTACGTCGACTACCGCGCGGAGTCCAGGCGTTCGCGCTGGGCGGCGGTCAGTTCCAGTGACGCCCCCGCGACCGCCTCGTCCAGCTGTTCGACCGTGCTGACGCCGACGATCGGTGTGGCGGCCGGGTTCCCTCCGGTCAGCCACGCCAGTACCACCCGGTTGCGGTTCGTGCCGGTCTCGGTGGCGATCTCGTCGAGTACCGCGAGTCGGCGGGCGGTGCCGGGGTGGTCGTACTCCGCCGGCAGCGGCTTGTCCACGCGGGTGTAACGGCCGCTCAGCAGCGGCGTGTAGGCCCACAGGGCCATGTCCGGGTGGTGCTCGAGGTAGTGGAGCACCTCGTCTGTGACCGCGCCGAACCGGTGCACCACGGTGGGCTGCGTGGCGGGGCGGGGCTGCAGGTATGTGTGGTGCTGCTGCACCGCGGTGAAGCCGGCCAGGCCGTTGGCGCGCGCGATCTGACGGGCCCGCTCGATCTGCCAGGCAGGGTAGTTGGAGCAGCCGAGACGTCCGACCGTGCCGGCGGACACCAACTCGTCGAAGGCGGCGACCGTCTCTTCCAGAGGTGCGACCGGATCCGGCTTGTGGGCCCAGTACAGCTCGACGTGGTCCGTACCGAGTCGTCGGAGGCTGCCCTCGATCCCGCCCTTGACGGCCCCGGCCGAGAGGCCTTCGGCGGTCTCCGGGAACCGTCCCGCCTCGGTCGGCTCGCAGCCCACCTTGGTGCTGATCCTGACGCGATCACGGACGCCGGGGCGGCTCGCCAGCCAGCGCCCGAGCAGCGTCTCGCTCTGCCCCCCGAAGCCGGTCGGGTCCTCCCAGAACGAATAGCAGTTGGCGGTGTCGATCCAGACGCCTCCGGCGTCCACGAAACGATCAAGGAGTTCGTACGAGCCGCGCTCGTCCTGAACCGTGCCGAACAGCATGGCGCCAAGAGCCAGGTTTTCAATCATGCGCATCACGGTAGGCGGATTCGGATCGGCGGTACGCTCCAATCTCGTGGCCGATTCCCAGACCAATCTCGCGTGGGCGACGCTGCTGGACATCAGCCCGACGGAGCGCGGCGCGCGGCGCCTGCACGATCGTCTGGCTCACGCGCTGCGCACCTCCATTCGCAACGGCCGGCTGGCGGAAGGCGCCACCGTGCCACCGAGCCGAGCGCTCGCCGAAGAACTCGGCTGCTCCCGCTGGGTCGTGACGGAGGCGTACGGGCAGCTCATCGCGGAGGGCTACCTCTCCGCCCGGGTGGGCTCGGCCACGCGGGTCTCGTGGTCACCGGACACCTCGCCGCCGCGTTCTCGCGCGCCGCGCCCACCAGCGCGGACACCGATCCGGTACGACCTCGCGCCCGGCCTGGCCGACCTGCGGGCGTTTCCGCGCCGCCGCTGGGCGGACGCCGTGCGAACCGTCACCGGCTCGGCCGTCCACTATGACCTCGGTCTGCCCGACCCCGACGGGCACGCGGTGCTGCGCACCACCGTCGCGCAGTACCTGCGGCGCTCCCGCGGCGCGGACACGAACGCCGAGTGCGTGTCCGTGTGCGCCGGCGTCACCGACGGTCTGGTCCGCACGTGCCGAGCGCTGCGTGCCGAGGGGATCGCCGATCTGGCCGTGGAAGACCCGGGCTGGGGGCGGCTGCGGGACGCCGCGACGAGCGCCGGCCTGCGTGTGCACCCGGTGCGGGTGGACCACGACGGCCTCCGCGTCGACGACCTGGCCCGTACGCCGGCCCGGGCCGTCGTCGTCGGCGCGGCACACCAGTTTCCCACCGGCACGGTGCTCTCCCCGGCACGCAGGGCCCGTCTGGTGCGCTGGGCCCGCGAGGTGGACGGCTTCGTCATCGAGGACGACTACGACGCCGAGTTCCGCTACGACCGCCACCCGGTCGCGGTCATGCAGGGGATGGACCCGAGCCGGGTCTTCCTCCTCGGCTCGGTCAGCAAGACCCTGTCGCCCGCACTCGGACTGGGCTGGCTGGTCGCTCCCGCCGCGACGGCCCGGGCGCTCCGGGCGGCGAACCTCGTCGCCGCCGCGCCACCGGTGCTGGACCAACTCGCCCTCGCCACCTTCATCGACCGCGGGTGGTACGACGCCCACCTGCGCGCGTCGCGGCGGCGGTTCCGCTCCCGCCGGGACCTGCTGGTCCGGACGCTTGGCACCCAGGTACCGGAGGGCCGGGTCGCCGGCACCGCCGCCGGGCTGCACATCCTGCTCCACCTGCCGGACGGCGCCGACACTCCGGGGGCGGTCCGGGCCGCGACCGCCGCCGGACTGCGCCTGGCGGACCTCGACGACTACCGCGCGCACCGGCCGGCAGAACCCGCTCTCGTCCTCGGGTACGGCAACATCAGCGACCTGGAGATCCCCCCGGCCGTGGCGCTCCTGCGCGAAGCGTTGCGCTCATCGACGGCCCCGCCGGTCAGCAGGGTGGCCGACGGGCCGGCTCCCCGGTGAGCCGGGTCGCGAGGCGGTAGGCGACGGTGACGTCCTGGTACTCCTGACCGGGGACGACCGGGTCCGGCAGGTGGGTGCGGTCGCTGTGGCTCGTCGACTCCCGCTCCCCGGTGCCGGGGAACCTGACGGCTGTCCGGGGTTCCTGGGTGAAGCGGAGCCGTTCGGCGTGGACCGTCGAGCGGAACGAGATGTCCCCCACCGGGCTCCCGGCTTCCGGGCCTCGCGTTCAGGGCGGCTCCTCGGACTCCTTGCCGGTACGGCGGCGACTGGACCTCGGCGGCAGCTTCCCGTCCTCTCCGCGCACCCGGCGCGTGCGGGCGCCGCCTTCACTCCGGCCGGCTCGCCCCCGCTCTCCCTTCGCGCCCTCCCGTGCCGTGCCGCCTGCCGCATCCGTTTCGCCCGAGACCTGTTCGGTCACGCTCCCGGCGGCGCCGCCCGCCACCTCGCCGGCCTTTCCGACGGTACGGCTCGTCTCCTGGCCGACGTCCTCCACCGCGCGCCCGGCACCGGCGCCCACGCCCTCGACTGCCTTCCCAGCCCCCTGACCGACATCCCGCGCCACGGATCCGACGCCCTGGCCGACGTCCTGCACGGCGGATCCGGCACCCTGCCCCACGTCCCGTACGGCTGTCCCCGCGCCCTGACCGACCTCCTGGACGGCTCTTCCGGCACCCGTACCCACCTCCCCGACGGCCTGACCGGCTCCGCCGCCGACATCCTGCACGGCGGACCCGATTCCCCGCGCCAGCTCGTGCAGGATCTCCGGGTTCTGGTCGATCGTGGTGAGGACCCGGTCGATGATCTGCGCGACATGATGGAGACGGACCTTGAGCTGGGCCTGGGCCTCGACGCCCGAGATGCCCAGGTGCACCCGGCCGAGCGTGACGTCGGCGCCCACGTTCAGTTTGAGCAGATCCAGCACCTCGGCCTGCAGCGAGACATGTGCCCGCAGGTCCTCGACGTCCAGGTCGATCTCGTCGACCTTCAGGATCGGCACATCGAGGAAGACATCGGGGCTCTCATCGGCTGCCTCGTCGTCGTAAGCCTCGAGCTCGTCGTCGTGCTCCTCAAGGGATTCGTCGTCGTTCTCGGCGTTGCCGCGCATCGCCACGCCTCCGCGGTTTTGGCGTCCTTTCCACCATTTTGATTGATTCTGTGAATCGGTGCCCGGTCAGAGCGGCATGTGGCCCAGGGCCCGGTGACCGGCCGAACCGCTGCGGCCGACCGCCTTGGTTGAGGGGCAGCTCCTGAAGG
>NZ_JBSHKH010000117.1:0-25929 GCF_053643595.1 Streptomyces sp. NPDC055506
GGTGGGACGTGTCCCACCGGCCCGCCGAAACTCGCGGCGCGCGGCAGCGCTACGCGTCGACCTTCTCCATGATCTCGTCGCTGACGTCGAAGTTGGCGAAGACGTTCTGCACGTCGTCGCTGTCCTCGAGCGCGTCGATCAGCTTGAAGATCTTCTTGGCGCCCTCCTCGTCCAGCTCGACCTGGACGGACGGCACGAAGCTGGAGTCGGCGGAGTCGTAGTCGATGCCGGCTTCCTGGAGGGCGGTGCGGACCGCGACCAGGTCGGTGGCCTCGCTGATGACCTCGAAGGACTCACCGAGGTCGTTGACCTCCTCGGCGCCCGCGTCCAGGACGGCACCCAGGACGTCGTCCTCGGCCAGCTCGCCCTTGGGGACGATGACGACGCCCTTGCGGCTGAACATGTACGACACGGAGCCCGGGTCGGCCATCGAGCCGCCGTTGCGGGTCATGGCGACGCGGACGTCGGAGGCGGCGCGGTTGCGGTTGTCGGTGAGGCACTCGATGAGCACCGCGACGCCGTTCGGGCCGTAGCCCTCGTACATGATCGTCTCGTAGTCGGCGCCGCCGGCCTCGAGACCGCCACCGCGCTTGATCGCGGAGTCGATGTTCTTGTTCGGAACCGACTGCTTCTTCGCCTTCTGGACGGCGTCGTAGAGCGTCGGGTTTCCTTCGAGGTCGACGCCGCCCATGCGCGCCGCGACCTCGATGTTCTTGATCAGCTTCGCGAAGAGCTTGCCGCGCTTGGCATCGATGACGGCCTTCTTGTGCTTAGTCGTGGCCCATTTAGAGTGGCCGGACATCTGCCTGTCTCCTTCGCGTAACCCATCTCAGCAACGAACGCAGGAATCCTACAAGGACTCGGCTGTACGGTTCGCGCGCACCATGTCCACGAACAGGCCGTGCACACGGTGGTCGCCGGTCAGTTCCGGGTGGAACGACGTGGCCAGGGCCACGCCCTGGCGGACCGCGACGATATGGCCGTCGTGCTCGGCGAGCACCTCGGCCTCGGCGCCGACGGACTCGACCCAGGGGGCGCGGATGAAGACGCCCTCCACCGGGGCGCCCTCGACGCCCTCGACGTCGACGGCCGCCTCGAAGGACTCGTTCTGCCGGCCGAAGGCGTTGCGGCGCACGATCATGTCGATGCCGCCGATGGTCTCCTGGCCCGAACGCGGGTCGAGGATCTTGTCGGCGAGCATGATCATGCCGGCGCAGGTGCCGTAGACGGGCAGGCCGTCCCGCACGCGCGCGCGGAGCGGGTCCATCAGGCCGAACAGGACGGCCAGCTTCGAGATGGTGGTGGACTCGCCGCCGGGGATGACGAGGCCGTCCACCTCGGCGAGCTCTTCGGGGCGCCGCACCGGCCTGGCCACGGCATCGGCCGCGGCCAGGGCGACGAGGTGCTCCCGTACGTCGCCCTGGAGGGCCAGGACGCCTATGACGGGGGTGTCGCTCATGGGTTCCTGTGCCTTACCAGCCGCGGTTGGCGTAGCGCTCGGTCTCGGGGAGGGTGTCGCAGTTGATGCCGACCATGGCCTCGCCGAGGTTGCGGGACGCGTCGGCGACGATCTTCGGGTCGTCGTAGAAGGTGGTGGCCTTCACGATGGCGGCGGCGCGCTTGGCCGGGTCGCCGGACTTGAAGATGCCGGAGCCGACGAAGACGCCCTCGGCGCCGAGCTGGCGCATCAGGGCCGCGTCGGCCGGGGTGGCGACACCGCCTGCGGAGAACAGCACGACCGGCAGCTTGCCCAGCTCGGAGACCTCCTTGACCAGCTCGTACGGGGCGCGCAGGTCCTTGGCGGCGGCGTACAGCTCGTTGTTGTCGTAGCCGCGCAGGCGGGCGATCTCGTTCTTGATCTGGCGCAGGTGGCGGACGGCCTCGACGACGTTGCCGGTGCCGGCCTCGCCCTTGGAGCGGATCATCGCGGCACCCTCGGCGATGCGGCGCAGGGCCTCGCCCAGGTTGGTGGCGCCGCAGACGAAGGGGGTGGTGAAGGCGAACTTGTCGCTGTGGTTGACCTCGTCGGCCGGGGTGAGGACCTCGGACTCGTCGATGTAGTCGACGCCGAGGGACTGCAGCACCTGGGCCTCGACGAAGTGGCCGATGCGGGACTTGGCCATGACCGGGATGGAGACGGCGTCGATGATGCCCTCGATCATGTCCGGGTCGGACATGCGGGCCACGCCGCCGTCCTTGCGGATGTCGGCCGGGACCCGCTCCAGGGCCATGACGGCGACGGCGCCCGCGTCCTCGGCGATCTTCGCCTGCTCCGGCGTGACGACGTCCATGATGACGCCGCCCTTGAGCTGCTCGGCCATGCCGCGCTTCACACGGGCGGTGCCGGTCTCGGGAGCCTGGTTTTCGGAGATGGACACGGGTGACCTCGCTGCTGGGAAAGAGGGGTTTTGTGCAGCACCGAGGAAACGTGAGGGGAGCAGGCCACAGCAAGGGCCAATGAGAAGCCGGTGGATTGTTTTCGCCCTGCGGCGGTGGGGTCCCGCCGTCAGGAGCCCGCGCGGTCGGCCAGCGCGGCCGGTGGTTCGTCGTCCATCTCGAAGGCCATCGGGAACGGTGCGTGGCCCGCGAGGCGGAACCAGCGGACCTTGCGATGGCGGCGCAGCGCGCGAGCGGCGCGTACGGCGTCGTTGTGGAAGCGGCGGGCCATGGGGACGCGCCGCACCGCCTGTACGAGCTCGGTCGCGGCCTCCTCTCCCCCGGGCGCCTCGCGTACCGCCTCCACCTGCGCGGGCTCGGCGAACACGGCGCGCAGTGCCTGACTCAGCTCGCTCTCCGAGACCTCCCGCTGTTCCTCCTCCGCCTGCCGGGCGGCGTGCGCGGCCTCGTAGAGCACGATCGAGGCCGCCGGATCCAGGACCCCGGACGTGGCCAGTTCCTGCGCCACCGAGGCCCGGCGCAGCAGCTGCGCGTCCAGGGCGGCGCGGGCGGCGTCGATCCGGGCGTGGAGACGGTCGAGCCGGCCGGCGGTCCAGCTCAGATACAGCCCGATCGCGACCAGGGCGACGGCGATCCAGATGAGAGTGGTGGTCACGGGCGGCAAGGCTAGCGGCCCGGCCGGCCTCCCGGTTCACCCCGCCCCGACGGAGCCGCCCTTCCGCTCCGCCCGGGCGGAATCTGTCCGTCCGGTCTCAGTCCCGGGCGAACCCCAGTCTGGCCCGAAGCCCTGTCACCCGGTCGTCCTCGGCCACCGCCGCCGCGCCCGCCGTCACCGTCTCGTAGACGGACAGGATGTCCGCGCCGACGGTCGACCAGTCGAAGCGCCGCACATGGGCGCTCCCCCGCTCGCGCAGCTCCGCGCGGCGCTCCGGGTCCGCCAGCAGCCGGACGGCCGCGTCGGCGAGGGCGTCGGCGTCCTCGTTCGGGAACAGTTCCCCGGCCGCCCCACGGTCCAGGACCTGCGCGAAGGCGTCCAGGTCGGAGGCGAGGACGGGGGCACCGGCGGACATGGCCTCGACCAGGATGATGCCGAAGCTCTCGCCGCCGGTGTTGGGCGCGACGTACAGGTCGACGCTGCGCAGGAAGCGCGCCTTGTCCTCGTCGCTGACCATGCCGAGGAACTCCACGCGGGAGCGCAGCTCGGCCGGCAGTGTCTCCACCGCCTCCTCCTCGTCACCGCGCCCCGCGACCAGCAGCCGGGTCCCCGGGCGGGCGGCGAGGATCTTCGGCAGGGCCTTCATGAGCACCGGCAGTCCCTTGCGGGGCTCGTCGATGCGCCCGATGAAGCCGATCGTGTCGCCCTGCCACTCGGCCTTGGGCTCGGCCTCGGCGAAGAAGTCGACGTCGACGCCGTTCGGAATCACTACCGCGTCCCCGCCGAGGTGCTCCACGAGGGTGCGCCGGGCGTACTCGCTCACCGCGATCCGCGCGCTGATCTTCTCCAGGGCGGCCTGGAGGATCGAGTACGCGGCGATCATCGCCCGGGAGCGCGGGTTGGAGGTGTGGAACGTGGCGACGATCGGGCCCTGCGCCGCCCAGCAGGTCAGCAGGCCCAGCGACGGCGAGGTCGGCTCGTGGATGTGGATCACGTCGAACGCGCCGTCGTGCAGCCACCGGCGCACCCGGGCCGCCGAGAGGAAGCCGAAGTTCAGCCGGGCCACCGAGCCGTTGTACGGCACCGGCACCGCGCGCCCGGCCGAGACGACGTACGGCGGCAGCGGGGTGTCGTCGTCGGCCGGGGCGAGGACGGACACCTCGTGGCCGCGGCGGATGAAGTATTCGGCCAGGTCACGGATGTGGAACTGGACGCCGCCCGGTACGTCCCAGGAGTACGGGCAGACGATGCCGATCCTCACGTGGATCCCTTCGCTGGATCGAGGTCCGCGAGCCACAGGCGCTGCAGCATGTGCCAGTCCTCCGGATGGTCGGCGATCCCTGAGGCGAAGGCGTCGGCCAGCGCCTGTGCCATCACAGACGTCTTCTCGGCGCGCGTGCCTGACTCGGGCACCTCGACGGGCGGGTGGACGCGGCCCCGCATCACGGGCGAGTCGTCGTACCAGAGGGTGACGGGGAGCAAAAGGGCGCCCGTCTGCTGGGCGAGCAGGGCGGGTCCGGCCGGCATCCGGGCGGTGTCGCCGAAGAAATCGACCTCGACCCCGGAGGCGGAGAGGTCGCGGTCGGCGACCAGGCAGACCAGGCCGCCGTCGCGCAGCCGCCGGGCCAGGGTGCCGAAGGCGGTGCCGCCGCTGTGCGGCAGGACCTCCATGCCGAGGCTCTCGCGGTAGGCGACGAACCGGTCGTACAGCGTCTCCGGCTTCAGGCGCTCGGCCACGGTCGTGAACGGGATGCCCAGCTCGGTGGTGACCCAGGCGCCGGCGAGATCCCAGTTGCCCAAGTGCGGCAGGGCGAGTATGACGCCCTTGCCGGCGGCCATGCCCTCGGTGAGGTGGTGCAGGTCCTTGGGGTCGAAACCGCCCTTGATCCGTTCCTTGCTCCAGGCGGGGAGCCGGAACGACTCCATCCAGTAGCGCAGGTAGGAGCGCATGCCCGCGCGGGAGAGCTCGGCCAGCCGCTCGGGCCCGGCGTCGGGCACCACGCGCGCGTAGTTGCTCTCCAGGCGCTGGACGCCCTTGCCACGCTGTTTCCATGCGAGGTCGGCGATGGTCTGCCCGAGCCGTACGGCGACCGGCTCGGGGAGCTTCCTGACGGTGCTCCAGCCGAGGCCGTACAGCGCGTCCGTCACCCGGTCCTGTGCGCTCACGTGGCCGCCTCGCTCCCGTGAGAGGCGTTGTGCTGCTCGCCCTCATTGTCCCGCGCGGCCGCCTCGGCCTCGGCGGACTCCCGGCGGACCGTGACGACCCGCTGGATCAGCGTGACGAGGCTGCCCACGGCGACGATCCACAGGGCGACGGGCAGCAGGTACTGGATGCCGGGCACACCGAACGCGTGCAGGCCCGCGAGCCCGGCCGCGACCAGCGAGATCACCAGCCGCTCGGCCCGCTCGACCAGCCCGTTGACGGCGACCGGCAGACCGATCGACTCCCCGCGGGCCTTGGTGTACGACACCACCTGGCCGCTGGCCAGGCAGAAGATCGAGACGGCGCACAGGACGAGGTCGTCGCCGCCTCCGGCGTACCAGAGGATGAAGCCGGCGAAGATCGCGCCGTCGGCGACCCGGTCGAGCGTGGAGTCCAGGAAGGCGCCCCAGCGGCTGGAGCGGCCGAGCTGGCGGGCCATGTTTCCGTCGACGAGGTCGGAGAACACGAAGAGTGTGATCACGACCGTGCCCCAGAAGAACTCGCCCATGGGGTAGAAGACCAGCGCGCCCGCGACCACACCGGCGGTGCCGATGAGCGTGACGGCGTCGGGGCTGACGCCGCGCCGGATGAGAAACGCGGCGAACGGTGTGAGGACACGCGTGAAGAATGCACGCGCGTACTTGTTCAGCATGGCCTTCCCGAGGGTCGGTGTCGCCGCATGGCCCCTGCTGGCCACCGGCTGGCCCATCGTAGCCACGCGCGCGCGTGGCCGAGGGGCGGGCACCCGGACCCCCGCGGCGGATCCGGCGCGCCGCTGGTGGGCGGCGCGATCGCGTCCCTCGTATGGACGCGCCGTGACGGGAGTGGAAAGCTCGAATAACCGCGGGCGTCGCCGGAGCCGCCATGCACGCGGAGCCGCGTGTCCGCGCCCACAGTGACCTCACCGTGCACGGGAGGCAGGATCATGGGCGACAAAGGACAGACACACCCTGGGGCCGCCGGCAGGGCACAAGCGGCCGACCACCCTCAGTCCGTACGGAATGTGGTGCTGGTCGGCCACTCCGGATCGGGCAAGACCACCTTGGTGGAAGCCCTCGCACTCACGGCGGGGGCGGTGAACCGGGCGGGCCGTGTGGAGGACGGCGGCACCGTCTCCGACTACGACGACATCGAGCACCGGCAGCAGCGCTCGGTGCAGCTCTCCCTGGTGCCCGTCGAGTGGGACGGCATCAAGGTCAATGTTCTCGACACTCCCGGATACGCCGACTTCGTCGGTGAGCTCAGGGCCGGTCTGCGAGCGGCGGACGCGGCCCTCTTCGTCGTCTCGGCCTCGGACGGCGTGGACGGCTCGACCCGCATGGTGTGGGAGGAGTGCGCGGCCGTGGGCATGCCCCGGGCCATCGTCGTCACGCACCTGGAGGCGGCGCGCGCCGACTTCGAGGAGATGACGCGGACCTGCGCGGAGGCCTTCGGCGCTGACGATCCCGACGCGGTCCTGCCGCTCTACCTGCCGCTGCACGGCCCGCAGGCACCCGACGGGCACGCGCCCGTGACCGGCCTGATCGGGCTGCTGTCGCAGAAGCTGTTCGACTACTCGACCGGCGAGCGCAAGGAGTCGGAGCCGGGCGAGGACGAGCTGCCGCTGATCGAGGAGGCCCGCAACCGGCTGATCGAGGGGATCATCTCGGAGAGCGAGGACGAGACCCTCATGGACCGCTATCTCGGCGGGGAACAGGTCGACGTCGGGACGCTGATCGAGGACCTGGAGCGTGCCGTCGCGCGCGGGGTCTTCTTCCCCGTCCTGGCCGCCGCCCCCGCCTCCGACGGCGCCCGGCAGGGGCTCGGCACGGTGGAGGTGCTGGAGCTGATCACGCGGGGCTTCCCGACGCCGCTGGAGCACGAGACGGTGCGGGTGACCACGATCGACGGCAAGCCGCGCGAACTCAGGCCCTGCGACCCGGACGCGCCGCTGGTCGCGGAGGTGGTGAAGACCTCCTCCGACCCCTACGTCGGCAGGCTGTCGCTGATCCGCCTGTTCTCCGGCACCCTGCGCGCCGACCAGACGGTCCACGTCTCCGGGCACGGACTGGCCGACCGCGGGCACGAGGACCACGACGTCGACGAGCGGATCGGCGCCCTGTCCACGCCGTTCGGCAAGCAGCAGCGCCCGGTGTCGCACGTCATCGCGGGCGACCTGGCGTGCGTGGCCAAGCTGAGCCGCGCCGAGACCGGCGACACCCTGTCCGCCAAGGAAGACCCGCTGCTCATGGAGCCGTGGCAGATGCCCGACCCACTGCTGCCGCTGGCCATCCAGGCGCACAGCAAGCCGGACGAGGACAAGCTCTCGCAGGGCCTGTCCCGGCTGGTGGCCGAGGACCCGACGATGCGGCTCGAACAGAACCAGGACACCCACCAGGTGGTCCTGTGGTGCCTGGGCGAGGCGCACGCCGACGTGGCCCTGGAGCGGCTGCGCAGCCGGTACGGCGTCCAGGTCGACGTCGTGCCGCACAAGGTGTCCCTGCGCGAGACCTTCGCGGACAGGTCGGGCGGACGCGGCCGGCACGTCAAGCAGTCCGGCGGGCACGGGCAGTTCGCCATCTGCGAGATCGAGGTCGAGCCGCTGCCGGGCGGCTCCGGCATCGAGTTCGTGGACAAGGTCGTCGGCGGCGCGGTGCCGCGGCAGTTCATCCCGTCGGTGGAGAAAGGCGTACGGGCCCAGGCCGCCAAGGGGGTTGCCGCCGGGCATCCGCTCATCGACGTACGCGTGACGCTCCTGGACGGCAAGGCGCACTCGGTGGACTCCTCCGACGCCGCGTTCCAGACGGCCGGCGCGCTCGCGCTGCGGGAGGCGGCGTCCGACGCGCGGATCCATCTGCTGGAGCCGGTGGCAGAGGTGTCGGTGCTGGTCGGCGACGACTTCGTGGGCGCGGTGATGAGCGACCTGTCGGGGCGGCGCGGCCGGGTGCTCGGCACCGAGCAGACGCCCGGCGGGCGCACCGTGATCCGGGCCGAGGTGCCCGAGATCGAGATCGGCCGGTACTCGGTCGACCTGCGGTCGCTGTCGCACGGCACGGCACGGTTCAGCCGCCGGTACGCGCGGCACGAGCCGATGCCGCCACAGGTCGCGGAACGGGTGCGTGAAGAGGCGCGCCAGGCCTCGTAGTTCGCGCCCGGCGCCACCAAGTGGCCCTCGTGAGGGCTTCCCTCCGCCTCGGCGGGCGGCTTGACGGCCGCCCGCCGACGGATGTCGGTGTGTGCGGATACGCTGATGACCTGATCAACAGGTGTGCGGAGCGCGGAAGTCGGGAAGGCCGCAGATGCGGATGCGGCAGCGATGGGGGCGGCAGTGACAGACGGATTCGACTTCAGCCCAGGGGCCCAGGTGCCTCTGGCGGGTTCGGCTGGGCAGACGGCGGCGACCTACGCGCTGGCGGCGGCGGCGTACCGGGACGACGAGGTCACCACGATCCTCAAAGCCGACAACGAGTGGCACCAGTCGAAGGTGAAACCGCCGCGCCCCTGGGCGAAGATCCTCCGTCCCAGGTTCGGCGAGGCCTTTTCCCGCGCCATCATCGACCGGATGCTGGGTGCCGGGCGCAACCCCGTCATCCAGTCCTTCGGCATCGAGCCCCAGGTCGTCGTGGAGCACTGCCTGGCGGCCCACCGCATCCGCCGCGACCGCGACAACTGGCTCTCGGCGATCACGGTCATCTGCGGGGTGCTCTTCCTGCCGGGCTTCCTCGTGTGGCTGCTGGTGTTCACGCTGCGCACCACCATGGCCAAGCGCGAGGACAAGCGTGCCGGCGCCCTCGCCACGACCCTGCTGGTCGCGGTGGGCGCGCTCGCCGTGCTGTTCCTGATCAAAATGCCCTTCACGGGATTCTGGGCCTTGTACGGGCGCGCGGCGGTCATCATGCCGGTCGTCGGCTGGTTCTGGGCCAAGCAGATCTGCGAGCGGACCGCCCGTGACCTGCGGGAGCGCTGGTCGAGCCTGCTGTCGGGCGGTGGCGTGGGCGCCAAGATCCCGGAGGCCGTTCCGGGCAACCCGGGCGACGCGGCCGAGCAGGTGCGCAAGGAGCTGGCCCGTCTCGGCGCCGAGCAGCGGTCCAACTCGGTCTTCTACGCCGGCCCCAAGGGCATACTCGGCATGGGCACGCGGTGGGGCAGCTGGCAGCTGGCCGAGGAGCTGGTCTCCGCCGATCCGGACAAGGAGTTCCACCCCTTCCGCAGCTGGGACGTCATCGTGGCGATCCAGGGCGGCCTGGGCATGCTGGAGCGCACGTCCATCAACACCGGCGGTTTCCCCAAGCCTTCCATCACGCACTGGATCGTCACGCCGATCGGCGAGAAGGCGACGGAGGTGTCCCGGCCCAGCGGCACGGACGTCGACGCGTACACGGTCCGGACGCATGCGATACAGGACATCTGCAACAAGCAGCAGTTCGGCAGCGGCGACCGGCACTACCTGGGTGTGCAGTGGACCCTCTGGGACGGCCATCTGGTGATCACGATGCTGATCACGGTGACCGTGCTGCACGACACCTTGCGCATCGAGGTCACCGGGCACGCGCTGGGGCCGGTGAACCCCCTGTTCAACGAGAAGCCCGCGGCCAAGGAGAAGGCGGTGCAGAAGGCTCTCCGGTTCTGGGAGACCCGCACCGTCAAGCTCCCCCTGATCGACGCCGACGAGGTGGTACGGCTGGCCGCGCGCGCCCCGCTGACCTGGTACCCGCCGCTGCTGAACTGGCTCGGCGGCAGTCTGACGCTCCCGGAGCCGTTCGGTCTGCGGCATGCGTGGGCCGACCAGCCGTGGCGGCACCGCTTCATGGCGGACGACGCGTTGCGGGCGGCTACGCCTGTGCTGCGTGTGGTGCATGCGGCGGCGCTGAAGGTGCTGCGGGAGAACGGCGTGGATGTGGAGAAGTTCGGGTCCAGGTCGGCGGCGCTCAGTGGGGCCGTGCAGGAGGCTTCGCCGAAGAAGGCGGACGTGTACGACGCGTAGGCCTCCGGCGGTTGAGCCGTACAACCACAGGCCGGTGGGGGCTGGTGTCCCTGGGGGCTGCGCCCCCAGACCCCCATCGGCCTGAACGGCCTCGTCCTCAAACGCCGGACGGGCTGGGAAGTGCCGGCCCGGCTCAGCTCGTCGGCCAGGCCTCCGCCAGCATCTTCCGGGTGTCCGCCAGCAGCTGCGGCAGCACCCGCGTATGTCCCACCACCGGCATGAAGTTCGTGTCCCCGCCCCAGCGCGGGACGATGTGCTGGTGCAGATGGGCCGCGATGCCCGCGCCCGCCACCGTGCCCTGGTTCATGCCGATGTTGAAGCCGTGCGCGCCGGAGGCCGTGCGCAGGGCCGTCATCGCCTGCTTGGTGAGTTCGCCGAGTTCGGCGGTCTCCCCCGCCGTGAGGTCCGTGTAGTCGGCGACGTGCCGGTAGGGCACGGTCATCAGGTGCCCGCCGTTGTACGGGTAGAGGTTGAGCACGGCGTAGACCTGCTCGCCGCGCCGGACGACCAGCCCGTCCTCGTCGGACTTGGCCGGGATGGAGCAGAAGGGGCAGCCGTCGCCCGAGCCCGGGCCGGTCGGCTTGTTCTCGCCCTGGATGTAGGCCATCCGATGGGGCGTCCACAGACGCTGGAACGCGTCCTGCGTCCCCACTCCCAGCTGCTGCTCCGGCTCACTCGTCATGCAGTGCAGCATATGGCGTCGAGCTGGGGGGACGGCAAAGGCCCCCGGGATCTCCCCGGGGGCCCGTACGCCGTGTGATCAGACCTGCGTCCGCTCCTCGACGACCTTCTGGATCTTCGCGATGGCCTCGTCGAAGGGGATGCCGTTCTCCTGGGAACCGTCGCGGTAGCGGAAGGACACGGACCCGTGGGACATGTCCTCGTCGCCCGCGATGACCATGAAGGGCACCTTCTGCTTCTGCGCGTTGCGGATCTTCTTCTGCATCCGGTCGGAGGAGGAGTCGACCTCGACGCGCAGGCCCTGCCGCTTGGCCGCCGCCGCGAACTTCTCGAGGTACTCGACGTGCGCGTCACCGATCGGGATGCCGACCGCCTGGACCGGGGCCAGCCACGCCGGGAAGGCGCCCGCGTAGTGCTCGAGGAGCACGGCGAAGAAGCGCTCGATCGAGCCGAACAGCGCGCGGTGGATCATGACGGGGCGCTGCTTGGCGCCGTCCGCGCCCGTGTACTCCAGGTCGAAGCGCTCCGGCAGGTTGAAGTCGAGCTGGATCGTCGACATCTGCCAGGTGCGGCCGATGGCATCCTTGGTCTGGACGGAGATCTTCGGGCCGTAGAAGGCGGCGCCGCCCGGGTCGGGCACGAGGGGCAGGCCCTGCTTCTCGGCGACCTGGCGCAGCGTCTCCGTGGCCTCTTCCCAGGCCTCGTCCGAGCCTACGAACTTCTCCGGGTCCTTGGTGGAGAGCTCCAGGTAGAAGTCGGTCAGGCCGTAGTCGCGCAGCAGGCCGAGGACGAAGGTGAGGGTCTTGTCGAGCTCCTCCGACATCTGCTCGCGGGTGCAGTAGATGTGCGCGTCGTCCTGGGTGAAGCCGCGGGCCCGGGTCAGGCCGTGCACGACGCCCGACTTCTCGTAGCGGTAGACGGTCCCGAACTCGAAGAGGCGCAGCGGCAGTTCACGGTAGGACCGGCCGCGCGCGTCGAAGATCAGGTTGTGCATCGGGCAGTTCATGGGCTTGAGGTAGTAGTCCACGCCCTCGTCGAGCTGCATGGGCGGGTACATGCCGTCGGCGTACCAGTCCAGGTGGCCCGAGGTCTCGAAGAGCTTCCCCTTGGTGGCGTGCGGGGTGTAGACGAACTCGTAGCCCTCTTCCTCGTGGCGGCGCCGCGAGTAGTCCTCCATGACCCGGCGGATGATGCCGCCCTTGGGGTGGAAGACGGCCAGGCCGGAGCCGATCTGCTCCGGGACGGAGAACAGGTCCAGCTCGCTGCCGAGCTTGCGGTGGTCGCGCTTCTCGGCCTCCGCGAGGAACTCCAGGTGCTGCTTCAGCTCGTCCTTGGTGGGCCATGCGGTGCCGTAGATGCGCTGGAGCATGGGGTTCTTCTCGCTGCCGCGCCAGTAGGCGGCCGCGTTGCGCATCAGCTTGAACGCCGGGATGTTCCGGGTGGAGGGCAGGTGGGGACCGCGGCAGAGGTCCTTCCAGCACAGCTCGCCGGTCTTGGCGTCCAGGTTGTCGTAGATCGTCAGCTCGCCTGCGCCGACCTCGACGTCCGCGCCGTCGTCGGAGGAGGCCGAGCCCTTGAGGCCGATCAGCTCCAGCTTGTACGGCTCGCCGGCCAGCTCCTCGCGAGCGGCCTCGTCGGTGATCGCGCGGCGGGCGAACTTCTGGCCCCGCTTCTGGATCTCCTGCATCTTCTTCTCGATGGCCTTGAGATCCTCGGGCGTGAACGGCTTCTCGACATCGAAGTCGTAGTAGAAGCCGTCCTTGACGGGCGGGCCGATGCCGAGCTTGGCCTCGGGGAAGAGCTCCTGCACGGCCTGCGCCATGACGTGCGCGGTGGAGTGGCGCAGGATGTTCAGGCCGTCCTCGGAGGAGATCTCGACGCCCTCGACCTCGTCGCCCTCGGACAGGGCGTACGACAGGTCCTTGAGCTCGCCGGCCACGCGCGCGGCGATGATCGAGCGCTCGCCGGCGAAGAGCTCGGCGGCCGTAGTGCCCGTCGTCACCACGCGTTCTTCCCGCTCGGAATCGCGCTGGATGATCACACGGACGTCTGACACCGGTCTCTCCTGACTGAAGGTGGGGCTGCGGCGCCATACGGGAGCGCACACGAGTATGGATCGTACCGACCCCGGGGCGCCGACCGCGAAATCAGTCCTCGCAGTCCCCGCGATCGCCTCCGCAGGCCTCCTCGAAGAAGGCCGCCATCCCGGCGTTCTCCTGCAGCGCCTTCATCAGCCGGTCCCGTTCGGCGTCGTCGACCTGCACGGGTACGACGCCGTGGGCGCCGGTGAGGCGCCGGAAGCCGCCCCGGCTCTCCAGCCGGCCCTGCACCCGCACCGGCAGTCCGACGAGGTGGGCGTGCCCGGCGATCCGGTAGCCCTCCTCGTCCAGGGTGATCCGGACGTTCGGGATCTCGGCCCCGGCCAGGACCCGGAGCCGGACGGTGCCCTCGCCGCGCGGCCCCGACCTGCGCAGCCGCACCACCGCTCCGGTGATCCGCACCGGCACGGCGGGTTCCTCGCGAAGATAGCGGGCGCCCGCCTCGCGCAGGACCGGCAGGTCGCCGGGCGAGAACTCGACGGGCTCGGCGGAGGGCGCGCAGCCCTCGGGAACACCGGCCGCAGGGGCCCACTCGACGGCGATCCGGGCGCCCTCCGTGCCCCGGACCAGAGCGACGAGGGCCTCGGTGAGCTCATGGCTCACCCCTGCCTCGACCGCGGCGTCGAAGGCGTCCATGCCGCCCGTGGCCCGCTGGTAGTCGATGGCCTCACGGGCGGCGTACAGCGCCTGGTGGAGGCGTACGGCGACGGGGCGGCCGTCGGCGACGGGCACGAAGGCGGTGAGCCGGCCGTCGGCGGCGGATCCGACGAGGACGTTCTCCAGGGACGCGGCGGCGGAGCGGCGGTGGCGGGCGCCGTGATAGCCGGCCCGCGCGCGTGCGGAGAGTGCCGCCGCGAGCAGCATCCGGCGGGCCGCGGTGCGCAGCCGGTCCTCGACGATCCAGGGCGCCGCACCGGCGGGCCCGGCGGGGACGTCGTGCCACCAGCGGATCTCGTCACTGGGCACGGCGAGGGAGACGAGGACCTCGCGGGCGGAGGGCGAGCCGCTGCGGGACAGGGCGAGCAGGGCCTCGCCGAGGAGGTCGTCGCTGTCGGGGAAGGCGCGGCTCTCCGGCACCAGCAGGCTGGTGCCGCTGCCGCCGGGGCCGGGCGGGGTCCAGCGGCCGTAGCGTCCGGGGGCGCCGCCGCGCCGCAGCCAGCCGTGCCGACGCAGCAGGGCGCTCAGCACGGCAGGGTCAACCTCGCGGGGCTCGGGCGGAGGGCCGCTCCAGGAGTCGACGGGGTGGGGCCGCACGGCCCTCAGTGGCTCCTCGGTCGGGCGGTGCGTCACGGTTTCCCTCCCGTCCCGACCCGCGTCATGATCTCGCACAGGGCCCGGTCGTCGAAGATGCGTGCGGTCGGTATGCGCACGGTGGTGCGGGTGCGGCCGGTGATGGGCTGGCCTGCGAGGTTGGTCCAGTAGCAGCAGTGCCTGAGGTCGAGCCGGTCGTGGCCGGCGCGCAGCCAGTCGTCCTGGGAGCGCGGCACCAGCATCACCACCAGGATCTTGTGGACCGAGACGGGTGTGCGGGCGAGTTTCGCCAGGTGGGCGTTGTCGAGTGTGAAGGAGAAGGTGCGGCCCGGCGGGTTGGGCGGCACCTGGTAGGTGGCCTTGAGCTGCACCTTGATGGTGACCTCGTCGTCGACCGTGTGCCCGGGGGCGCTGTGGCTGACGTGCCAGTCGATGCCGTTGTCGGGAAAGGGCTGGGACAGCGAGCAGCCGGCGGCCGCCGCGACGGCGTGCAGATAGCCGACCTGCAGTGTCTCCATGCAGGCGGTGGTGGCGAGGGTGCCGCGGGAGGGAGCCGTGCGCTCGGGCAGCAGCCCGCCCCGTTCGGGCTGCGCAATGGCCATGGCCAACAGCCTTCCAGAACAAGTGAGTCCCCGTGGCGGGCCGCTGAACTGCAACAACCCGTACTCCTGTTGTCTCCTTCCGGCGTAGTACGCAAACAGCCCGGGTATCACCGAATCGGGCAGCGGACGGTGCGTCAACTGCCGAAGGTGAACGAGGGGTTGTGTGGCTATGACGACGTGCTGGTACGAGGGGGCGCTGGCCGCCTTCGACACGGAGACGACGGGCGTGGACGTCGAGACCGACCGGATCGTGTCGGCCGCCGTCGTCGTCCAGGACGCCCCGGGCGTCCGCCCGCGGGTCAGCCGCTGGCTGGTGAACCCGGGGGTTCCGGTGCCCGCCGAGGCGACGGCGGTGCACGGGCTGACGGAGGAGCACCTGCAGCGCAACGGCCGGTGGCCGGCGCCGGTGATGTACGAGATAGCGGAGGTGCTGGCCGAGCAGGCCCACGCCGGCCGCCCGGTCGTGGTGATGAACGCGCCGTTCGATCTGACCCTGCTGGACCGGGAGTTGCGCCGTCATCGCGCCTCGGCCCTGGACCGCTGGTTCGAGCCGGCGCCGCTGCTCGTGCTCGATCCGAGGGTCCTGGACAAGCATCTGGACCGGTACCGCAAGGGCCGCCGCACGCTGACCGATCTGTGCGCGCACTACGGCGTCACGCTGGAGGGCGCGCACGACGCGGCGGCCGATGCCGTGGCGGCGCTGGAGGTCACCCGGGCGGTGGGCCGCCGGTTCGCGTCCCGGCTGGAGCGGCTCGCCCCCGGTGAACTGCACACCCTGCAGGCGGTGTGGCACGCGGCGCAGGCCCGGGGCCTCCAGGCGTGGTTCGCGCGCAGCGGTGTCGAGGAGTCGGTCGACCCGGCCTGGCCCTTGCGTCCGGACCTGCCGGCGGCGGCCTGAGCATCTGGTCCGGGGCATCCGGGCATCCGGGCATCCGGGCATCCGGGCATCCGGGCATCCGGGCATCCGGGCATGAAAAAACCGGTCCGTCTGAGACGGACCGGCTGTTTCCGGTGGGCGATACTGGGTTCGAACCAGTGACCTCTTCGGTGTGAACGAAGCGCTCTCCCACTGAGCTAATCGCCCGGGAACGGACTGAACAATACAGGCCCCGGCACGTTTCCTTCAAACCGCTTCGAGGTGCCTGACGAGTCCGCGCCGCCCGGACCGCATCATCAGCGTGTGGTTGGCGCGGAAGACGGGCCGTCCCGGTACGGCGAGCCTCCTCAGCAGCGGCTTGGTCACGCTGACGACCTGGTCGTACCGCGCGAGGCTGCCCGGCCCGAGCGGTGTGACCGTCCAGCGCGCCCAGCCCTCGATGTCCCCGGACAGGGCGGTCTCCAGCACACCGGCCGCGGGGTCTCGCCGCACCTCCCGCGCCGTGAATGTCATGTCGTACGGCAGGACGGAGCGGATCCGGATCACGCCGGTAGTCTCGTCGAGCCGGGTCACCTGCCGGACCTGCCGCCACCAGCGGGGGTAGTCCTCGGCCCGTTCCAGCGCCTCGTAGACGGTGGCGGGCGGCGCGGTCAGGGGCCACAGACTGCGGAAGCGGTAGTGGTTCCAGTCCATGCCCGCAGTCTGCCCACTCCCGGTGGGGGATGTCTGAGTACGCGCCTGAGTATCCGCGCTCATGCCGTACGAGGTGACGCGGACCACACTGCCAGACATGACGCACCTACCGCCCCCGGCCGAGGAGTTGCGGCTCCTCGATGCCGAACTCCGGCAACTGGACGCCCGCAGGGCCCAGTTGCTGACACGTCGCGCCTGGCTGGTCTCGACCCTGCAACGGGCCCAGCAGCCGCTGCCGGTGGCCTGGTCACCCACGGCACCCCGCCCGGAGACCGCCGCGCCCAGCGTGCAGAACGTGCTCCTGGTCCTCGGCGGCGTGCTGCTCACGCTCGCGGCCGCGGTGTTCACGCTGGTCAGCTGGGGTCATATGGGGATCACCGGGCGGGCGCTGGTGCTCGGCGCGGTCACGCTGGCCGCGCTCGCCGGGCCTGTGCTCCTGCTGAAGCGGGGGCTGCGGTCGACGGCCGAGTCCGTGGCGGGGCTCGGGCTCGCCCTTACAGTCCTGGATGCCTACGCCCTGCACGAGGCCGCCCTCACCGGGACGGACGGGACCGGGTACGCGGCGGCCGCGTCAGCGGTGCTCGCGGTGATCTGGTCGGCGTACGGCCTGCTTCCGGCCACGGCCGCCCTGCGGCTGCCCCTGCCCTCCGCCCTGGCCGCGGCCCAGTTCCCGCTGCTGCTGTGGGCCCTGGCCGCCGATGCGGGGCCGTACATGATCACGGCCGCGCTGCTGGTGACGGCAGGGCTCGACACGGTGGTGGCGCTGCGGGTGACGGCCGGGGCGGTGCGGATCGCCGCTGTCGTCGGTGCGTACGGCATGGGCGGCTGGGGCGCCCTGGCCGCGGGCTGGCTGTCCTTGGCGGCGAACGATCCGGGCAACGCTGCCCGAGCCGGGGGGCTTCTCCTGCTCGCGGCGGCGATCGCGCTGGGCGCGGCCTGGCGGACCCCGGGCACACGACACTCCCTCGGTCTCACGATCGCCTCGGGACTGCTCACCGTGGGTGCGCTCGGTGGGGTCGCGCGCTCCGGACTGCCGTCGGAGTGGGCGGTTCCGGCCCATCTGGTGTGCGGGATCGCCCTGTTGGCGGCGGTGCGGGCCGGGCGGCTGCCCGACGCGATACGACACGGGTTCGCCTGGGCCTCCGGCGTCGTACAGGCGCTGGCGCTGCTGTGGACGCTGCCCGTCGTCACCGTGGCGCTGCTGGGTCCGGCCGGCTGGGTGGGCCGTGTGTGGAACGGCGCTCCTTCGGACGCCCGCACCGCGGTGACCGTCGAGGCGCCCTGGCCCGCGGACTCGGCAGCGGCTCCCGCCGTGTTGATCGCCGTCGCGGCCGTCCTCGCCCTGGCGATCCGTACGGAGCCTTGGCGTGCGCGGGCCCGGCTCGGTGCGCTGGGCCTGCTCTGGGCGACGGCGCTGATGCTTCCGGCGGTTCTCGGGATTCCGTACGTCGCGGGGATGTCGGTCCTGGGAGTCATGACGGCGGCAACGCTGTACATGGGCCGGACCACGGTGCCCTCCGCGCGACTCACGGCTCTCGTCCTCGCCCTGGTCACCTCCGTCAGCCTCGTCCTGACCGCTCTCGCCTCCCAGACCGCGACCCTCGTGGTGCTGTCGTTGCTGGTGGCAGTGTTCGCCGCGGCCTCATGGCAGACGGGCGTCGCCCCCGTCACGGCTCCGGCCGCGCTCGTGTACGCCGCCGCCCTGGCCTCGGCCACCGGTGCCGCCGCGGACTGGCCGGCGGCCGGAACCGCCCTGCTGGTCCTGGCCGTCCCCGTGGCCGCCGCGCTGCTCGCGGCGCGGCTCGGTGAGCACCGGGCGACTCTGCCGGTCGAGATCGTGGGAGCCGTCACCGGCCTGCTCGCCGTGGGCCTCGCCGTCACCGATCCGCCGCTGCTCGCCCTGGTGCTGGCCCTGTGCGGAGTGATCGCGGCGGGCACGGCACTTCGCCCCGACCGTCGTCCCGTCGGCTACGCGGCCACGGCCCTGTTCGTGCTGGCCGCGTGGGTACGTCTGGCCGCCTGGGACGTCGGCACACCCGAGGCCTACACGCTCCCGGTGACCGTGCCCGCGCTGCTCGTCGGCGCCCTGCGCCGGCGCCGCGATCCGCGCGCGTCCTCCTGGACGGCGTACGGCCCCGGACTCGCCGCCACCCTGCTGCCGAGCCTCGTCGCGGCCTGGGCCGACCCGCACTGGACGCGACCGCTGCTGCTGGGCACGGCGGCACTGCTCATCGCTCTGCTGGGAGCGCGGCACCACCTCCAGGCGCCGCTGGTGCTCGGCGGCTCCGCGCTGGCCCTGGTCACGCTGCACGAACTCGCCCCGTACGTCGTGCAGGTGACGGGCGCGCTCCCCCGCTGGGCGCCCCCCGCCCTCGCCGGACTCCTGCTGCTCGCACTCGGGGCGACGTACGAGCAGCGGATCAGGGACGTCCGGCGGGTGCGGGAGGTGCTGGGCAGGATGAACTAGCGCCCGGTCAGGGCATCTTGTCGCCCACCAAGGCCAGGTTCTGGATCGCCGCCAGGCCGTAGAGGGCCGTGGCGTTGGTGGACACCCAGGCTGCCTCGCTGCCGGGGACCAGGCCGGTCGGTCCCTCGATCTTCTTCGTGGACCAGTCGGTGGACTCCTTGTAGTCCCAGGTGTCGGCGCTGTTGTAGAACTGCCGCCAGGCCCGGGCGGCCAGCTTGTCGTCGCCCGCCTGGACGGCGGCGTAGGCGTCCTGCCGGGAGTGGCCCTGGAAGAGCAGCAGGGAACCGAAGTCGGAGCCGTAGCGGGCCTTCTGCTCGGCCTTGGTGGCGTTGAAGTAGCGGCAGTAGTCGAGCCACGCCTCCTTGAACTTCGGCATGTCGATCTGGTCGATCAGCTCGGCGCACAGCTCGACCAGGCCGAACATGGCCGACAGGTGCGAGACGCCGACCTTCGGTTCCTTGTCCACGGCGAACTTGCCGGTGTCGAGGTCGTAGAGCGCGCTGCCCTGGACGAAGCCGTTGGGCTGGGCGGCGATGGTCTCCATCGTGGACAGGACCCTGGCCTTGGCCTTCTCCCACTTGGGTCCGCGCCGCTCCCACTCGGTGAGCCAGGCCGAGACCAGGCCGCTCCAGTCGGTGCCGAAGCCGATGGACAGGGCATTGCGGTCGGGCGTGTACGGCTCGGTGCGGATCTTGCGGATGGGGTCGAGGACGAGGAACGTCTCGTCGGAGTCGACGTTGGCGTGCATGAGGTCGCCGACGCGTTCGTCCGCCGTGAGGAAGTAGTAGTAGCGGCGATAGGTGGTATTGGCGATGCGCTGCTGCTTGGCGCTGTCGGCGTAGTGCTGGACACCGTGCCGGGTGCCGAGGCCCGCCCATTTGCCCAGGTGGTAGACGTCGACCTCGCCGGTGTGCCGGGTCATGGCCTCGGCGAAGCGGAAGATGTCGGCGCGGCCGGAGCGCATGTAGGCGAACCACAGCCACAGGTCGGGCGACAGCTCGGAGTTGTCCCAGGCGTAGCCGCCGACGTCGTAGCACCACTGGTGACGGCTCGGGTCGTAGCTGTGCATGATGTCGCCGTAGTCCCAGAAGCCGTACCAGCGACGCTGCTCCACCTGGTCCTTGTAGTAGGTGAAGAGGAAATCGAGGTGGTCCTCGATCTTCGCCTTGGCACTGGTGGAGCGGTCCGGCGCGGAGAACAGCTTGCCGAAGACGCCCGCCTTGATGAGCTGCTTCGGCGGGGCGGCAAGCTGTGGCGGAGTGCGTACGGCCGCCACCTGCCGGGCCATCGCCTCGGCGCTCGGCGTGGAGTCGTGGGCCCAGAAGAGGAGTTCGCTGGTCCGGGCGATGCCGTAGGGGGTGCCGAACTCGGGCTCGTAGTCCTCGTAGGTGATGTTGAGGCCTTCGAGCTGTTCGGGGTAGGTGTCCTGGCCCATGCCGTCGTGGTAGAAGCGCAGGTCCATGGGCTGCGCCTCGGGCGACCAGAGCCAGAGGGTGACCTCGGCCGTGTCGGTCTGGGCATCGCGGATGTCGAGCTGGGCGGGGAACTTCTCCCAGAAGTCCCGCAGACCGAAGGCGAATCCGCCGCTCGCGCCACCCACGTACCCGAAGCCGCTCGCCCGCCGCCCGCCGCCCGCGCCGATCCAGCCGTGCCCCTTCTTCGTCCGCTTCCGGAGCGTGAAGCCGTCAGCGGAGAGCTGGGAGAGGGTGTAGTCGCCCCACTCGGGGATGTACTGGAGACGGGTGGTGACCCGCTGGTCCCAGGTGGCCGGGTCGGGCAGCTTCTTGCCCTCGAACTGGGCCGTGCGGACGGCCGCCCCGGGGTCGCGGCGCAGTCCGGTGATGCCCTTGACGGCCTCGCGGAGCAGCCCGGTGCCGTCACCGCCGATGCGGACGTGCCGGTCGTACGCCTGGTCCCGCATCGGCACCTGGAAGCGCACGCCGAGTCCGCGGATGAAGTCGCCGCTCGCCTTCGAGGGCTCCTGGGTGCCGTCGAAGGTGAGAGTGTGGACCATGCGGAAGGAGTCGGCGCCCGCGTAGAAGTAGAGCCGGATCGAGAACGGCAGCCAGTTGCGGCCTCCCTTGCGGTGCTTGCCGTCGATGCGGACGACCGCGCGGACCGGGCCCTCCTGCTCGACCTCGACCTTGGAAATGGCGCCGTCGAAGCGCTCGGTCTTGACCGCGCCCTGGTCCTCGTCCTCGATCTCGGGCTGGCGGATCAGCACGAGCCGGCCGTTCTTCGCGATCTCCGTCGAGCCGCGGGTGACCGACTTGACGATGGTGGACCCGGACTTGCCGATCTTCGCGGTGATGACGCCGGTGGAGATGTCGACGGTGCCGCCGCTCTTGTCGACGGTGACCTTCTTCTCGGGGGCGGCGGGGGTGCCGGCGGCGAGGGTGAGCTTGCCGTTGCCCGAACCGACGGCGTGCGCGGTCCACTTGAGGGAGCCGTCGGGCCAGTAGGCGATCGGCCAGGACTGCACGGGAACGGCCTTGCCGTCCGCGTCCGTGACCGCGAAGGTCTGCTCCTTCTCGTAGGCGCCCTTCGGCCAGGGGACACCGACGGTGGAGCCGGGGGCCGCGCCGAGTCCGCCGTCCTCCAGCCAGTCGAGGGTGACCGGGTCGGCGTCGGCGGGCTCGGCTCTTGGGGCGGCCTGCGCGTCCTGCGCCCCCAATGCCCAGCTGAACTGGGCGGCGGCTCCGGCGACGGCGGCCGCCTTGAGGAGGGACCTGCGGGGGATGGGAGACATAGAGATGCTGCCTTTCCTAGTCCGTTCCGTGTCCGTGCGGGATTCCGTACGCTGGTCAGGGGCATGACAGTGAGAGGTGCGGCGCCCGGGGCGCCGACCTGAGGTTGAGGGAACCGCCGGTCAGCGGTGCCGGTACCGCTCCTCCACGGCGACGGCCGCCGCCGCGACGGCCCCGAGGACCGGGACCGCCAGCGGCGCGACGAACCAGGCGGACAGGGCCACCACGGCCAGCCCGCCGATGATCAGGAAGGACCCGGCAGGGTCGAGAACCGTCCGCCGCCAGGAATGCGCGAGCAGCGTCCGCCACCGTTCCTCCGGCCCCCAGACCGCCGCCGCACGCAGCCCCGCCACGACGAGGGCGATCAGCGCGACGACCCCGACCGCTCCGACGAGCGGCCCGCCGGGAATCCCCGCCCGGGCAGCCTGGACGTCCACCCACACCGCGGCCACCGCGGCCCACCCGGCGAGCCCGGCGAGCCACCCGCCGCGCAGAGCCGTCCGGAAGTCGGCGACGAACTCCCGCCACCCACCGCCCTCATGCGCGGTACGGCGCCGCAGATGCCGCGCACCCGCGGCGAACGCGGCCGGATACGTCACGACCCCCAGCGAGGCCACCGCGATCCACACTCCGGTCAGCAGACACTCGGCGAACACCGCGAACCGCTCGGCGAACACCGACTCACCACGTGCCTTCACTCGGGTCCCGGCCATGCTCACCTCAGCCCTTCAGACCCGACGTGGCCATACCGTCGATCAGATACCGCTGGAAGGCCAGGAAGAAGGCGAGAACCGGCAGCAGCGCGACGAGCGACATGGCGATCATGCCTCCGTAGTTGGCCAGCCCCTCCTGGTCGACGAACATCTTCAGGCCGAGCGAGACCGTGTACTTGTCGGGCTCGTTGAGGTAGATCAGCGGGCCCATGAAGTCGTTCCAGGCATTGATGAACGTGAAGATCGCACTGGTGATCAGGGCCGGGCGGCACAGCGGCAGCATGATCGACCAGTAGATCCGCAGGTGCCCGCAGCCGTCGAGCCTGGCTGCCTCGTCGAGTTCCTTGGGCAGATTGCGCATGAACTGCACCATCAGGAAGACGAAGAACGCCTCGGTGGCCAGGTACTTCCCGAGCAGCAGCGGAGTATAGGTGTTGATCATCTCCATGTTGCGGAACAGCACGTACTGCGGGATCAGCAGCACGTGGTACGGCAACAGGAGGGTGCCGATCATCAGCGTGAACAGCAGATTGCGGCCCGCGAACCTGATCCTCGCGAAGGCGTACGCCGTCAGCGAGCAGGACACCACGATCCCGATCACCGAACCGACCGCGAGAAACAGTGAGTTGAAGAAGAACGTGGAGATCGGGATGTCGGCGATGCCGTCCGCGAGACTCGTGTAGTTGGAGAGGACCGGATCGCCCGGGAAGAGATCCAGGCTGCCGACGACGTCCTCGCTCTTCTTGAACGAACCGCCGACGACCCAGATCACCGGGTAGAGGATCACCGCGAGGATCACCAGGGAGCCCAGGTGCCAGGCGAGGGAACCGGGCAGTTTGTGACGCGAAGTCGAGAGTCCGGTGGAGCTCATCACGCGCCCTCCTCGTAGTGCACCCAGCGCTTCTGGGACCAGAACAGCACCGCCGTCACCAGGGCGACCGCGACGAGCAGCATCCAGGCCATGGCGGAGGCCAGACCCATCCGGCTGTTCTCGAAGCCCTGGACGTAGAGATAGCAGGTGTAGACCATCGAGCCGTCCGCCGGACCACAGGCATTGCCACCGGCACCCCCACCGACGATGTACGCGGAGCTGAAGATCTGGAAGGAATGAATGGTCTCCAGCAGGACGTTGAAGAAGAGCACCGGGGAGATCATCGGCAGCGTGATGTTCCAGAACCGCCGCATCTTGCCCGCCCCGTCGACCTCGGCCGCCTCGTACAGCTCGCGCGGGACCTGCTTGAGGCCGGCCAGGAAGATCACCATGGGCGCGCCGAACTGCCAGACGGTGAGCGCCACCAGGCTGTAGATGATCATGTCGGGGTCGCCGGTCCAGCCACCGACGTCGATCCCGAAGCTCTTCTGCACCCGGTCCACGATGGCGTCGTCCGAGAAGATCGCCTTCCATACGATCGCGATGGAGACGCTCGCCCCGATCAGCGACGGCGCGTAGAAGGCGGCCCGGTAGAAGGCCTGCCCGCGCCGGCTCTGGGCCAGCAGCAGCGCCACCCCGAGGGCCGCGATCAGCTTCAGAGGCGTTCCCACGACGACGTACCACAACGTCACCTGCACCGAATGACGCCAACGCGGATCGCCGAACATCTCCGAGAAGTTGTCGAGACCGATCCACTTGGGCGCGTCGAACAGGTTGTAGTCGGTGAACGCGAAGTAGAGCGAGGCGACCATCGGGCCCGCGGTAAGGAGCAGAAAGCCCGCGATCCACGGGGACATGAAGAGATAGCCGGCCAGGTTCTCCCGGCGCCGCCGCCGCTTGAGGGCGGCGGGGCGCTCGGGCTTCACCGGACCGTGCCGCGGCTCGGAGCCCTTGTCCTGGGACAGGCCCTCCATCGCAGGGGCGTGTGTCACGGTGGTTCCCATCAGGTGCCGAGAGCCGTCTTCGACTCGGTGAAGAACTGCTTGACGGCCTCGTCCACCGACCTCTTGCCCAGGGCGAGCTCCTCGGCGATGCGCAGGAACGCCGACTCACAGATGTCCGCGCCGTTCGGGTGCGGTGTGATGGGCTCCAGGACCCCGGCCTTGACGAGGGACTCCTCGTAGGCGGCGATCGCCTTGTTGACCTCGTCGGTCGGCTGGTACGCGTCGTACTGGGCCTGCGTCGCGGGCACACCGCGGTCGTAGCCCATGATCTTGGCGACCTCGGGGTCGTGCACCATGAAGTCGATGAACTGGGCGACCTCCTTGGGGTGCTGGGTGCGCTTGGAGGCGCTCAGCATCAGCGAGCCGAGGTACTGGCCCGTCTTCTTGCCGTCCGTCGTCGGGATGGGTGCCAGGCCGTACTCGCTCTTGCCCTCGCTGGTGTAGCGGACGGTGAAGTTGTCCCAGGTGAACTCGCCACCGGCGAGCTCGGCGGCGACCGCCGACTTGGGCTTGTTCTGGACGACCTTCTTGGCATCGGCGTAGATGCCCTCCTCCACGCCCTTCTTGGCCTTCGTCCACCAGTCCGTCAGGTCCGCCTCGGTGAAGCCGAGTCCGTCCTCGGTGAAGAACGCCTTGCCGTTCTGGCGCAGGTACAGGTCGTAGAGGTACATGACGCCGTACATGCCGCTGTCCCCGGCACGGCCCGTCTTGTCGCGGATCTTCTTCATCGCCGCGTCGAAGTCGTCCCACGTCCAGCCCTGCTCGGGCTTGACGCCTGCCCGGGTGTAGACGGGCTTGTCGATGACCAATGCCATCGAGTTGGAACCGACCGGAACGCCGAGAAGCTTGCCGTCAACCTCGCCGAACTTCTCGAGACCGGCGCGGAATCCCTCCATCCGAAGGTTGCCGGCATCGGCCTGCTCACTGAGATCGAGCAGCACGTTCTTCGCGTCGTATTTACGGAGGAAGCCGATGGCATTCTGGAAGACGTCCGGCGGATTTCCGCCGGAGGCCTGGGTGTTGAACTTCTTCCAGAAGTCGAGATAGGGCTGGAAGTCCGTTTTCACCTTGATCTTCGGGTACTTCTTCTCGAAGAGCGCGATGGTCTTGTTGATTCTCTGGGCACGGTCCTCCGCACCCCACCACGCATAACGAATCGTCACGGTCCCGTCGGCGGAGGCCCCTCCGTCACCACCGCAGCCGGTCGTCGCGGCCAGCCCCAGCGTGACCGCCGTGGCCCCGGCCGCCTTCAGGACCGTACGTCTCTCAACATTCCTGCCGTTCACCACGGTTGGACCTCCCCGCACGTCGTCCCGCTCGCATGAATCGTTTCAAGTAAGCGCTTGCTGGCACAAGGTACGGAGGGGCTGAGAGTGCGTCAATGATTCGGACAAGATTTTCTTACCGAGGGAGGTGGGTGCCGGACGGGGCGGGGTGTTGGCGCCGACGAGCGGCTAAGGCGACGTCGCTGGTGAGGTGCGCACGGCCGAGGGAGCGAACACGACCGGGCCAGCCGCCGGAGTTTCGGGCACGACCGAAAGACGACGGCGAGGCGGCGAGCCGGGCGGGGGCTGGATTCGGCCACGCGATGGCCGACAGACCGAGACGGACCCGGATGCGAGGCACTCGCCGTGACGGCTGAGGCCGGGCGGGTCCGCAGCCCGGCGGAACGGGGTGCCGCTGCGCCCACCCGTGCCGCCCTTAGC
>NZ_JBSHKH010000118.1:0-24505 GCF_053643595.1 Streptomyces sp. NPDC055506
CCTAGAGCAGTTTGCGCGCGGCCCTCCTCAGGTCGTACTCGTGGATGATCGCCTTGGCGTGGCCGTAGGCCAGGTTGTGTTCGTGCCGGAGCCAGCTGACCTTTTCCTCGAAGCGGAAGAGCGCCGGGCCATCTTCGACGGTGCGAAGCCAGTCGGTGATCTCACGACCGGTGCAGTGGGGGATGCGGGCTAGCAGGTTGCGATGGGTCTCTTCGGAGAAGACTTGGGACATCGGCGCCTCCGGACGCTGGGATGTAAGCCGGTCCTTCAGGTCACCGTGCCTGAGTGTTCGCCCGTTGGCAACAGTCCCGGTGCGACGCGTACGCTCGCGGCGTGGTTGATACGACGCCTCTGACCCGTGCGGTGGATCATTTCGCCGATCGTTTGAGGGCCGCGCCCCAGAGCCGGCTGCAGCGGGGCGCTGCCGCGGAAGCGCTGGCGCTGGCCCGGCAGCTCGCTCGGTGGGCGGAGGAGTTGGAGGAACCGGGCGTTCAGGCTCGAGAGATGCCGGATGCGGGGATGTTTGCAGCGGCAGATCAGATCACCGTTGCCGGGCATGATCTGGCGGTTGTGCTTCCCAGCGGTGCCGACGTCGATGACGCGGTGCGGTTGGTGGAGGAGGCGCAGAAGCGGGCGGGGGTTTAGCGCCGTTCGCGGGTGCGGGTTGCCTGTGGCTGGTCGCGCAGTTCCCCGCGCCCCTTTGGGGCGCTTCCCTACAGGGACGAGATGACCCGGTCCGCCAGGATGTAGACGTTCTCCTCGCCGCATTCGAACGTCAGGGTGTACGCGCCCGCGATGCCGGAGCCGCCGAGGAGGACGGGGGTCTCGCCCGCGCGCAGGGCCTTGGCGAGGTGCTCCGCGGTTTCCCGGTGGCCCGGGGTCATGCACAGGGTCGTGCCGTCGGCGAAGACGTAGACGTCGAGGGTGCCCAGCGGACCCGGGCGGACGTCCGTCAGCTCCACGCGGGAGGAGGCCAGCTCCTCCAGGGTGGCGACCGTGCGCTCGTGGTCGTTCACCACGGGCGACTGGGCCGGCACGAAGTCCGGGTGGGAGGGGTGACGGCGGCGGGCCGCGGCCAGCTCCGGGGACTCGGCCGGTTCCTCGGTGTCCGCGCCGGGCTCGGACACCGACTCCAGACCCGCGAAATCGGCCTGCCGGGGCAGGAACA
This sequence comes from Streptomyces sp. NPDC055506, assembly GCF_053643595.1. Lineage (NCBI taxonomy): Bacteria > Bacillati > Actinomycetota > Actinomycetes > Kitasatosporales > Streptomycetaceae > Streptomyces > Streptomyces sp. NPDC055506. The sequence goes on from NZ_JBSHKH010000118.1 coordinate 1,169, forward strand.
GATCGTGCTCGGGCAGACCCAGCAGGGAGGGCGCGTCGGAGGCGTCACGGGTCTCCTGGGCGGCCCAGAACGCCCGTGCCTCGGCGAGCTCCCGCTCCCGTTCCTCGGCCAGCGCCGCCGCGACGGCGGCGCGTATCTCCTCGGTGTCGGCGTTGGTACGGGCGGCCGGCAGCAGCGCACGGGTGGTGGCGGCGCGGTTCTCGGCCAGCGCGGTGTGCAGGGCCGCGACCTGTCGCCGCAGCTGCAGGACGGTGCGCAGGACGGCGACGCCCACGGCTCCCGTGGCGGCCGTGGTGACCAGCAACGCGATCGGCATGGCGCTCACTGACGTACTCCCGGTTCAAAGTCGACCCCCGACTTCCTACATCAGCTTGAAGGGCGGACTAACCAGCTGTCAGTGCGTAGCATCACGAAACGGACAGGGCTTGGGCCTCGGGGGAGGGGGTGTGGCTACTGTGACCTGGGCTTCTCCCCGCGCGGAGGGAGATAGGTCACATCCTGGGGGAGATTGGATCACAAAACGGCCCAGAACCCTGGAGTTTCCGGGGTTCCGGGCCAACGCCTCACAGCCGGTGCTATGGCGGCTACGGTGCGGTGCTCAGCTGAGGCGCTCGATGACCATGGCCATGCCCTGGCCGCCGCCGACGCACATCGTCTCCAGGCCGAACTGCTTGTCGTGGAACTGGAGGGAGTTGATGAGCGTGGTGGTGATGCGGGCGCCGGTCATGCCGAAGGGGTGGCCGACGGCGATGGCACCGCCGTTGACGTTCAGCTTCTCCAGCGGGATGCCCAGGTCGCGGTAGGAGGGGATCACCTGGGCGGCGAAGGCCTCGTTGATCTCGACCAGGTCGATGTCGTCGATGGTCAGGCCGGCGCGGCCCAGGGCCTGCTTGCTGGCCTCGACCGGGCCGAGGCCCATGATCTCGGGGGAGAGGCCGGAGACGCCGGTCGACACGATGCGGGCGAGCGGGGTGAGACCGAGCTCGCGGGCCTTGGTGTCGGACATGATCACGAGCGCGGCGGCGCCGTCGTTCAGCGGGCAGCAGTTGGCGGCGGTGACCAGGCCGTCCGGGCGGAAGACCGGCTTGAGGCCCTGGACGCCTTCCAGGGTGACGCCGGCGCGGGGGCCGTCGTCCTTGGAGACGACCGTGCCGTCGGGGAGGGTCACCGGGGTGATCTCGCGCTCCCAGAAGCCGTTCTTGATGGCTTCCTCGGCGAGGTTCTGCGAGCGGACGCCGAACTCGTCCATGTCCTGGCGGGTGACGCCCTTGGAGCGGGCCAGGTTCTCGGCGGTCTGGCCCATCGCGATGTACGGGTCGGGCAGCAGGCCGTCCTCGCGCGGGTCGTGCCAGGTCGAGCCCTCGGACTGGGCGGTGGCGACCGTGCGGGCCTCGGCGTCGGCGAAGAGCGGGTTGTGCGTGCCGGGGAGGTCCGAGCTGCCGTTCGCGTACCGGGAGACGGTCTCGACGCCCGCCGAGATGAAGACGTCGCCCTCGCCGGCCTTGATGGCGTGCAGGGCCATGCGGGAGGTCTGCAGGGAGGAGGAGCAGTACCGGGTGATGGTGCAGCCCGGCAGGTGGTCCATGCCCATCTGTACGGCCACGATGCGGCCGAGGTTGTGGCCCTGCTCGCCGCCGGGCAGGCCGCAGCCGAGCATCAGGTCGTCGATGTCCCTCGGGTCCAGCTCGGGGACCTTGGCCAGGGCGGCCTGGACGATCGTGGCGGCCAGGTCGTCGGGGCGGAGGTCCTTGAGGGAGCCCTTGACGGCGCGGCCGATGGGGGAGCGGGCGGCTGAGACGATCACGGCTTCGGGCATCACGGCTCCATTGACGTACCGGGTGGTCTGGCTGGGCTGTCTGGGAAGTTACCCGTACGTATGGGCTGGGTCACGGGTCTCGCGGTGTGACCCTGACCGCAGTTTACTAAGCGCTTGCTTTTCCTCCCTTCAGTTCGAGGGCGTGACAGGCGCCGGCTCCTGCTCGGGTACCCGCCGGCGCCGCCGGCGCTTGAGCAGGGCCCAGGGCCCCCGCGACCCGGTCGGCATCGCCGCCGCGACCTCCGTGCCCGCCTCCGAAGCGGCCTCCGCCGCCGCCCGGGCCACCGGCAGGAAGCCCTCGCGACGGGAGGCGTCCGGGCGCTCCTCGTCGGCCGGCCACAGGCCGAGGGAGGCGCAGACGCTCGGCAGGACCGCCATCGCCGCCGTGGCGTAGCCCTCGGCGGAGGGGTGGTAGCTGTCGGGGCCGAACAGCTCGCGCGGGTTCTCGGCGAACTCGGGGCCCAGCAGGTCGCCCAGGGACACGGTGCGGCCGCCCTGCTCGACGACTCCGATCGTCTGGGCGGCCGCCAGCTGGCGGGAGGCCCGTCGCGCCAGCCAGCGCAACGGCTGCCGGACCGGCTCGATGGTGCCCAGGTCGGGGCAGGTGCCGACCACGACCTCCGCACCGGCCGTGCGCAGCCGCCGTACCGCCGACGCCAGGCAGCGGACCGAGGCGGTCGGGGGCATGCGGTGGGTGACGTCGTTCGCGCCGACCATGATCACGCAGATGTCGGGCACCGGATCGGAGTCGGCAAGGACCAGGGCCACCTGGCGGTCCAGGTCGTCCGAACGGGCCCCGGGCGTCGCCACCGTGCGCAACCGCACCGGGCACTCCGCCAGCGCCGCGAGACCCGACGCCAGCAGCGCCCCCGGTGTCTGCCCGGACCGGTGCACGCCCTGGCCCGCGGCCGTGGAGTCGCCCAGCATCGTCAGCCGCAGCGGCGACTCACCGGAGCCGGCGTACGCACGGCCGTACAGCCCGTCCGCGTTCGGCACGTGCCCGGACGTGCCGTTGCCCACCCGGCGCCGCGCCAGCTGCACCTCCGCCAGCACAAGACCCACGGCGGCCGCCCCCGCCAGACCGATCCCGCCGCCGCCGTACGCCGCGCCGGCCGCGATCCGCCGGGCCACCCTCGCCCTCGACATGCTCGTCATGCGTCGCCGCCACCTCCTCGAACCCCTACACCCAGTGCTTGCCCCGTACAGGCCGTCGCCCAATCTCAACGCGGAGTGAACGACCGTCACGGACCACGGGCAGCACATAGGCTGGCGGCACCACACAGACCACTTCTTCTGCGGCATCCGGAGACAACGGTGCAGTTCCACGACTCGATGATCAGTCTCGTCGGCAACACCCCGCTGGTGAGGCTCAACAGCGTGACCAAGGGCATCAGGGCGACCGTCCTGGCCAAGGTGGAGTACTTCAATCCCGGCGGTTCCGTGAAGGACCGCATCGCCCTGCGCATGATCGAGGCCGCCGAGGAGAGCGGCGCGCTCAAGCCGGGCGGCACGATCGTCGAGCCGACCAGCGGCAACACCGGCGTGGGGCTCGCCATCGTGGCGCAGCAGAAGGGGTACAAGTGCATCTTCGTGTGCCCCGACAAGGTGAGCACCGACAAGATCAACGTGCTGCGCGCGTACGGCGCCGAGGTGGTCGTGTGCCCGACCGCCGTGGACCCCGAGCACCCGGACTCGTACTACAACGTCTCCGACCGGCTGGTCCGTGAGACGCCGGGCGCCTGGAAGCCCGACCAGTACTCCAACCCCCACAACCCGCTCTCCCACTACCACTCCACCGGCCCCGAGCTGTGGGAGCAGACGGAGGGGAGGATCACCCACTTCGTGACGGGCGTGGGCACCGGCGGCACCATCTCCGGGACCGGGCGCTATCTGAAGGAGATCAGCGACGGGAAGGTGCGGGTCGTCGGCGCCGACCCCGAGGGCTCCGTCTACTCCGGCGGCTCCGGGCGGCCGTACCTCGTCGAGGGCGTCGGCGAGGACTTCTGGCCGACCGCCTACGACCGGACCGTCGCGGACGAGATCGTGGCCGTGTCCGACAAGGACTCCTTCCAGATGACCCGCCGCCTGGCCAAGGAGGAGGGCCTCCTGGTCGGCGGCTCCTGCGGCATGGCGGTCGTCGCCGCGCTGGAGGTCGCCGGGCGGCTCGGCCCGGACGACGTCGTGGTGGTGCTGCTGCCGGACAGCGGGCGCGGCTACCTCAGCAAGATCTTCAACGACGAGTGGATGGCCGACTACGGCTTCCTCGAGGACACCGGCCCGAGCGCCCGCGTCGGCGACGTCCTGGCCGACAAGGAGGGCGACCGCATGCCCTCCCTCGTCCACATGCACCCGGACGAGACGGTCGGCCAGGCCATCGACGTACTGCGGGAGTACGGCGTCTCGCAGATGCCGGTCGTCAAGCCGGGCGCGGGCCACCCCGACGTGATGGCCGCCGAGGTCGTCGGCTCGGTCGTGGAACGCGAGCTGCTGGACGCGCTGTTCAGCAAGAGCGCCTCGCTCGACGACCCGCTGGAGAAGCACATGTGCGGCCCGCTGCCCCAGGTCGGTTCCGGCGAACCGGTCGAGGACCTGATGGCCGTGCTGGGCAAGGCGGACGCGGCGATCGTCCTGGTCGAGGGCAAGCCGACCGGTGTGGTCAGCCGGCAGGACCTGCTGTCCTTCCTCGCCAGGACCGGGAAAGCGGCGGCGAACACCCGGTGAACCACCCGTGAACCGGGTGAACTCGGGGCGTCCGTGATCTTCGCGGACTTCGCGGAAGTGGTACGAGCGTGTCACGTTCGCGCAGCACCCGCTTAACACGAGTCCTGCACATTGGTGGGTGTCGGCAGGGCGGGAGCGGCTCCCCGCCCGGGCCGACGCCGTAGGCGTCAAGGACCTCCGGAGCGGCTCCCGGACCTCCATGGACCCTACTGACGCGCCAGCCCGGCCCTGACCAGGCCCGCGTCCCTCGCGGGGACCGCCGTCGTCCCGCCCCCCGAACAGGGGGTGCGGCGGTCCCCGCGCTTACTTCTTCCCGGCCTCAGCCGGCCCGGCTCGTCGCCCAACTTCCCAGCAGCGCCAGCCGCTCCGCCGTCTCCGAGCCCGGTTCCGGTGTGTAGGCGACGATCGTCTGGTCCGGCGCCCCGGGGATCGCGAGGGTCTCGTACGGGAGGGTCAGCAGGCCGGTGACCGGGTGCCGCAGCTGCTTCACCCCGTGGTCGCAGGGCTTGACCGCGTGGTCGGCCCACAGGCGGCGGAAGTCCTCGCTGGCGCGGGAGAGTTCGGCGACGAGTTCCCCGGTGTCGGCGTCCCCGGGGTGGTGGCCCGCCTGCAGGCGCAGATGAGCGACCGTCTGGCCCGCGATCGCTGACCAGTTCGGATAGATCTCGCGGGCGGTGGGATCGAGGAAGACGCGGCGCGGGATGCTGCGCTCGTCGGAGCCGGAGCCGCTGAAGTCGAGCAGGGCGTCGGCCAGCGCGTTCCAGCCGAGCACCTCCATACGGTGGTCCAGGACGTACGCCGGGTTGCGGTCCATGCCGTCGAGGATCAGCTGGACACCCGGGCGGACCCGGGACGCGGCCGGAGCGCCCTCCACTCGGCGGGGCCGGGCGACCGCCCGCAGATACGCGCGCTCCGCCTCGTCCAGCCGCAGCACCCGCGCGACCGCGTCCAGCACGGCGTCCGACACTCCACCGGACTTCGTCCGGGACGGGTCCCCGGGGCCCCTGCCCTGCTCCAGACGGACGTAGTAGTCGACGCTCACCCCGGCCAGCTGCGCCACCTCCTCGCGGCGCAGCCCCGGGACACGGCGGCGGCCGTAGGAGGGCAGCCCCACCTCCTCCGGCTGGATACGGGCACGGCGTGAGCGCAGGAAATCTCCCAGTTCTCCGTCCATGCCTTCGAGCCTAGGCGCCCCGCGCGCGGCGAACCTGGTACTGGCAGACCCAGGAAAAGCGCCCCCCTGGGTACGGCGGCCGACGGCGCCGAGGGTGGTGGACGAGGCCGGGGAGACGCCCCGGCCACCACCGAGGGGATCTCCCATGTCGTACGAGAACCTGGCCGGCCGCACCGCCGTCGTCACCGGAGCCGCGAGCGGGATCGGCGAGGCCATCGCCGTCGTGCTGGCCGCCCGGGGCGCACGGGTGGCCCTGCTGGCCCGGCGTGAGGAACGGCTGGCGGCGCTCGCCGGGAAGATCCGGGCCGACGGCGGGCAGGCCCTGGCCGTCGTCGCGGACGTCACCGACGAGGCGTCCGTGGCGGCCGCCGCCGACCGGATCCACACGGAGTACGGACCCGTCGACCTGGTCGTCAACTCCGCCGGCGTGATGCTGCCGCACCCCGTCGACGCCCGGCGTGCCGACGAGTGGCAGCGGATGCTCGACACCAACGTCGCCGGTGTGCTGCGGATCATCGGCGCCTTCACCGGCGACCTGGTGGGCGCGGCGGCGGACGGCCGTACGGCCGACATCGTGAACATCTCGTCCATCGCCGCGCACGTCAGCTTCCCGAACTACGCGGTGTACGGCGCGACCAAGGCGGCCGTCACCTATCTGTCGGAGTCCCTGCGCGGCGAGTTCGGGCCACGGGACGTCCGGGTCACCAACATCGAACCCGGGTTCGTCGAGAGCGAGCTGCTCGCCCACATCGGCGACGCGGAACTGGCCCGGCAGGTGGCGGAGCTGCGGGACCAGGTGGGCGCGCTGTCCGCCGAGGAACTCGCCGACCTGGTGGCCTACGCGACCAGCCGGCCGCGCCGGGTCAATCTGCGGCAGATCGTCGCGCTGCCCACCCGGCAGGCCTGAACGGCGTGCGCCCGCTCAGTCCTCCCAGCCGCTGTCCTGGGAGGACTTGCGGCGGCCGAACAGTTCCGGGTTGGTGCGGACGGCCTGGACGAGGTTGACGCCCACGATGCCGGCCCAGGCGACGAGCATGCCGGGCAGCTGGGCCACGCCCCCGCCGATCGCGGACAGCGGCATCGCGAGGACCAGGGAGACGATGCCGAAGCCGAAGCGCTCGCCCCAGGAGTCCGTGGGCCGCGGCGACCGGGAGTCCCGGGCCGTCTGCATCTGCTGCTCGGCGAGCTGCCGGCGCACCCGGCGGTCCACCGCGCCGTCGATCCGCTGGTCGACCTTCTCCAGGAACGAGTCGACCAGCGCGGACTCGTACTCCTCGCCCAGCTCCCTGCGCGCGTGCAGGGTGGCGTCGAGTTCCTTCTTCAGCTCGGTGTCCCGCGCGTCCATTCCGGTCATGGGACCACGCTATGAAGAAGCGACGCCCGCCGCACTGGGGTTAGCCCCCGTGTCGGGACGGGGGCGGCCCGGGGGCGGCCCAGGGGCGGCCCAGGGGCGGCCCAGGGGCGGCCTTCCACTCCCGCTTGCCGGTCTGCATATGCTCATGCAGAATCCTCAGCTACTGAATAGGCGAGGGGGAGCACGTCATGAGCGTGACCGACAGCCCTGCCGCGCGGCTCCAGGCGCTCTTCGAGGGCCACCGGCTGACGCCGACCCAGCGGCGCATCGCGCACAGCATGGTGCGGCGGGCCGCCGACGTGCCGTTCCTGTCGAGCGTGGAGCTCGCCGAACTGGCCGGGGTCAGCCAGCCGTCCGTGACCCGCTTCGCCGTCGCCCTGGGCTTCGACGGCTACCCGGCCCTGCGCCGCCATCTGCGCGAGGTCGCCCCGGCCGAACCCGCGGCGGACGCCGGGTCCGTCAACGAGTACCAGCAGGCCGTAGAGGCCGAGATCGAGAACCTGCGGCACCTGGCGGAGGCGCTGGCCGACACCGGGCCCGTGCAACGGGCCGGGCGCCTCCTCGCGGCCTCCCGGCCGCTCCCCGTCCTCGGCCTGCGGGCGGCGGCCGCCCAGGCGCACGGCTTCGCCTACTTCGCCGCCAAGGTCCACCCCGACGTACGCCTCCTCAACGAGGGCGGCACGATGGTCCAGGACCGCATCGACGCCGCCGTCCGGGCCGGTGCGAGCGCACTGCTCTGCTTCGCGCTGCCCCGGCACCCCCGCGAGGTCGTCGACACCCTCGCCCACGCCAAGGAGGCCGGGCTGACCGTCGTCACGGTCGCCGACTCCGCCTTCGCCCCGGTCGCCAAGGTGTCCGACCTGCTGCTCCCCGCCGCGGTCGGCACCGGCCTGGCCTTCGACACGGCCTGCGCGCCGATGCTGCTCGGCCGGGTGCTGCTGGAGGCGATGTGCGACGACCTGCCCGAGGCCCAGTCCCGCCTGGAGGAGTTCGACACGAAGGCGGCGGCACGGGGCCTGTTCGTCGACTGAGGGAACGCGCGCCGGTTTCTCAGACCAGTCTCACGTTGCGTCGCTAACGTGCCTCTCCCGCACCCCCTTCAGAGGATTCGGAAGACCGCACGGAGGCTGACGTGACGCGCGGAGGACAGGGACTGGCTCGGGTCGCCGTCGTCGTAAGGGCGGGGGCGGCACCGCTGTGGTGGCTGGGCGTGTGCGCCGCGGGCATCGGCGTCCTCACACCGGGACTGACCGGCCGCCGCATCGGCGTCCTGGCCGGGGCGGCGCTGTTCTTCCTGGCGACGGCCCTGGTGGCCTGCGGAGGCCGCAAGCGCTACGCCGCCCTGGCCGCCTCCGCGTCACGCGCCGGCAAGCACGACGTACTCCAGGACCGCGCGGTGACCGTACGCAACTGGCGCCGCCACCACCGCTGGTGGCTCCTCCTCGCCTTCCTCGCCGCCCTGGGCACCGCCTTCGCCGTCCCGGCCGCGGGCGGCATGCTCCTGGCCGGCTGCGGAGCGGGCCTGCGGCTGAAGGCGGCCTGGCTGGGCCGCCGGGAGCGGGCCGACGAGGCGTTGCTGTGGGTCCGGGTGGACTGGCTGCGCGGCGGCGCGGGCAGCCCGGCGGGCAAGCAGGTGAAGGCGTACCGCAGCACGGGCATCGCGGCGGGGGACGCGGCGCCGGGCGGGGCACGGAGGAAGTCGCCGGCGCTCGTATAACGGGGCCGGGCCGCAACGCCCTGCTTTTCAAGGGGCGCGGGGAACTGCGCGAACAACCACAACGCACCCGCAGCCGATGACTACACAAGCCCCCACGGCGATCCCGTCAACGCCTCCACATGCGCCCCACCGGACTCCGCCACAACCTCCTCCACCGACTGCGCCTCCCGCACGACCGCGAAGACCACACCCCCTTCCCCACCCGGCCCGAACCCATAAACCCCAGGCCGCAGAAGGGAGTTGTACCCATAGTGATGCGCGAAGTAGTACGCCCCCGTATCCAGCGCAGCCGCGTATTCCCCCTGCTCCAGCACCGGCATGGACCGCGCCTCCGCCAGCAGATCCCCCGCGAAACAGGCCGGCCCCGCGACGTCCTGCACCACGACGGGCCCCTCCTTCACCCGCCCCTTCGCGTCATACGCCGCGATCCTCAACGGCCAGCTCTCCGGCGCGTACACCGTCCGCGTGGCGACCTGCACCCCGGCATGGGTCACCGCGACCGCCCGCCCGCCGGAGGTCTTCGCGTACTCGACCCGCGCCACCACCGTGCCGTGCTTGGCCAGCAGTGACCGTCCGAACTCGGTGACCAGCCCGTACCGCCCGTCGAACAGTCCCGGTACCTCCTCGGCCAGCATCCGCGCGTACTGCGCGTACGTCGGCGTCGTCGCGTCCGACGCGAAGTTCACCGGCAGCCCGCCGCCGATGTCGAGCGTGTCGATCTGCCGTCGGCCGATCCTCTGGTTGATCTCCTCGGCGAGCGCGTACGTCTCCGCGACACCCTGGGTCAGCAGCGACAGCGGGATGCCCTGGGAGCCGGTGTGCGCGTGCAGCCGGGTCAGCCACGGGCGGTCCTGGTACGCCCGCACGACCCACTCCCGGGCCCCCTCGTCGCGCAGCGCCACCCCGAACTTCGATGTCGCCGTCGCCGTCGAGGTCGCCCCGATGGAACCCCCGCCGACCTGCGGATTCACCCGGATCCCGAGGGGGGAGCGACTACTTGCGGCGCCGTCGCTCATCAGACCGTCGATGCGGTCCAGCTCCTGCGGGTTGTCCGCGTTGACGGCGATGCCCAGTGCCAGCGCCTCGCGCAGCTCGGCCGGTGTCTTGGCGGGGGAGTCCAGGACCGTCATCTCCGGGTCCAGCCCCGCCGCCCGCGCCAGCGCCAGCTCGCCCGGGCTCGCCACCTCCGCCCCGATGCCCTCCTCGCGCAGCAGCCGCAGCACCGGCACCAGCGGGGTCGCCTTCACCGCGAAGGCGTGCAGCACGGGCGTGCCCGGTGCCACGACCGCGTCGAACGCCGCCCGCAGCTCCGCCGCCGACTCCCGGATGCCGGTGACGTCCAGCAGCCCGACGACGGGGCTCTCGGGCCCGAGGAGCCCCTGCTCCACGGCGGCTCGCACCGCCTCGTCCCGCCGGGCCGCCCGCCCCGCGCCGGATTCGCCTGCCTGAAAGTCGTCATCCATGGATCCAGCCAAACATCCACGGCACCGCCGCGCCGACCTCCCCATGTATTGACTAGCTCTATTCATGAAGCCAGGATGTGAATAGACGTAACCACCACACCGCCGGGAGGCCGACCATGTCAGGACCCCGCCCCGTCCGAGCGCCGCGCGGCACGGAACCGAGCGCCCTGGGATGGCAGCAGGAAGCCGCCCTGCGGATGCTGCAGAACAACCTCGACCCGGAGGTCGCCGAGCACCCCGACAAGCTCGTCGTCTACGGCGGCACCGGCAAGGCGGCACGCGACTGGCGCTCCTTCGACGCCATGGTGCGCACCCTGAAGGGCCTGAAGCAGGACGAGACGATGCTCGTCCAGTCCGGCCGCCCCGTCGGCGTCATGCAGACCCACGAGTGGGCCCCGCGCGTCCTCATCGCCAACTCCAACCTCGTCGGCGACTGGGCCAACTGGGAGGAGTTCCGCCGCCTGGAGGCCCTCGGCCTGACCATGTACGGGCAGATGACCGCCGGCTCCTGGATCTACATCGGCACCCAGGGCATCCTCCAGGGCACCTACGAGACCTTCGCCGCCGTCGCCGCGAAGAAGTTCGGCGGGACGCTGGCCGGCACCATCACCCTGACCGCCGGCCTCGGCGGGATGGGCGGCGCTCAGCCGCTCGCCGTGACGATGAACGACGGTGTGGCGATCTGTATCGACTGCGACCCGCGTGCCATCGAGCGGCGCATCGAGCACCGCTACCTGGACGTGAAGGCCGACTCCCTCGACGACGCCCTCCAGCTGGCCACCGAGGCCCGTGACGCCCGCCGCCCGCTGTCCATCGGCGTTCTCGGCAATGCCGCCGAACTGCTGCCGCAGCTGCTCGCCATGGGCGCCCCGATCGACATCGTCACCGACCAGACCTCCGCCCACGACCCGCTGGCCTACCTGCCGGTCGGAGTCGCCTTCGAGGACATGGCCGACGCCGCCGCCAAGGACCCGGCCGGGTTCACCACCCGGGCCCGCGAGTCCATGGCCACGCACGTCGAGGCCATGGTCGGCTTCATGGACGCCGGCGCCGAGGTCTTCGACTACGGCAACTCCATCCGGGGCGAGGCCCAGCTCGCCGGATACGACCGGGCCTTCGCCTTCCCCGGCTTCGTCCCCGCCTACATCCGCCCGCTGTTCTGCGAGGGCAAGGGCCCCTTCCGCTGGGCCGCGCTGTCCGGCGAGGCCTCCGACATCGCCAAGACCGACAAGGCGATCCTCGACCTCTTCCCGGAGAACGAGTCCCTGGCCCGCTGGATCCGCATGGCGGGGGAGCGGGTCCACTTCCAGGGCCTGCCCGCCCGTATCTGCTGGCTGGGCTACGGCGAGCGGGACAAGGCCGGTGAGCGGTTCAACGACATGGTCGCGAGCGGGGAGCTGGCCGCGCCGGTCGTCATCGGCCGCGACCACCTCGACTGCGGCTCCGTCGCCTCCCCCTACCGGGAGACCGAGGCCATGCTCGACGGGTCCGACGCGATCGCCGACTGGCCCCTGCTGAACGCGATGGTGAACGTGGCGTCCGGGGCGTCCTGGGTGTCCCTGCACCACGGGGGCGGGGTCGGCATGGGACGGTCGATCCACGCCGGGCAGGTGACGGTGGCCGACGGCACGAAACTGGCCGGTGAGAAGATCCGCCGGGTCCTCACGAACGACCCCGGCATGGGCGTCATCCGCCATGTCGACGCCGGGTACGACATCGCCGACTCGGTGGCCCGGGACAAGGGCGTCCGTGTCCCTATGCGCGAGGGTGACGACGCGTGACGCAGGAACCCGCCGGCCCGCGACCGGACCCCACCGGCACCTCCTTCCGCCGGATGTGGCGCGAGCTGCTCCCGATCGGCCGCCACCCCGCCTCCGGCGGCTACCGGCGCTTCGCCTGGAGCGGTGTCGACGGTGACTGCCGGGCCTGGTTCGAAGAACAGGCCCTCGCCCGTGGCCTGCGCTACGAGACCGACCGGAACGGCAACCAGTGGGCCTGGCTCGGCGACCCCGCCGCCGGGGACGCCGTCGTCACCGGGTCGCACCTCGACTCCGTGCCGGACGGCGGCGCCTTCGACGGGCCCCTCGGCGTCGTGTCCGCCTTCGCCGCGCTGGACGAACTGCGCGGCCGGGGCGCGCCGCTCACCCGCCCCCTCGGCATCGTGAACTTCGGCGACGAGGAGGGCGCCCGGTTCGGGCTCGCCTGCGTCGGATCCCGGCTCACCGCCGGACAGCTCACCCGCGATCAGGCGCACCGGCTCACCGACGGCGAGGGCGTGACGCTGCCGCGCGCCATGGAGGCCGCCGGGTACGACCCCGACGCCATCGGGCCCGACCCCGAACGGCTCGCCCGCATCGGCGCCTTCGTCGAACTCCACGTCGAGCAGGGCCGGGCCCTGGACCTGTCCGGCGACCGGGTCGGCATCGCCAGCGCGATCTGGCCGCACGGCCGGTGGCGGTTCGACTTCGAGGGCGAGGCCAACCACGCCGGCACCACCCGGCTCGCCGACCGGCGCGACCCCATGCTGTCCTACGCCGAAACCGTCCTCGCCGCCCGCCGCGAGGCCGAACTCGCCGGTGCCGTCGCCACCTTCGGCAAGATCGCCGTCGAGCCGAACGGCGTCAACGCCATCCCCTCCCTCGTGCGCGGCTGGCTCGACTCGCGCGCCGCCGACCAGGACAGCCTGGACGCCGTGGTCGCCGGTGTGGAGAAGGCGGCCGGGGAGTACGCCGCCGCCCACGGCGTCGAACTGGCCGTCGTCCGCGAGTCGTTCACCCCCGTCGTCGAGTTCGACCACGCCCTGCGCGACGAACTCGCCCGCATCCTCGGCAAGGACACCGGCCTCACGGTCCCCGTCCTCGGCACGGGCGCCGGACACGACGCCGGGATCCTGTCCGGGAGCATCCCGACCGCCATGCTGTTCGTGCGCAACCCCACCGGCGTCTCCCACTCCCCGGCCGAGTCGGCGGACGAGGACGACTGCGTGGCCGGGGTACTCGCCCTGGCCGACGTACTGGAAGGACTGGCCCGCACGTGACGCCCACCCAGCAGACCCGTACGTACTGGCTGGAACACGCCTGGCTCGGCACGCATGTCGAGCCGGGCGTCGCCCTCGACGTCCACGACGGCCGCATCACCGCCGTCCGGGCCGAGGTCGCCACCCCGCCCCCCGGCGCCGAGGTCCTGCGCGGCCTCACCCTCCCCGGGCTGGCCAACGCCCACAGCCACGCCTTCCACCGGGCCCTGCGCGGCACCGCCCAGGTCGGCTCCGGAACCTTCTGGACCTGGCGCGAGGTCATGTACGCCACGGCCGCCCGGCTCACCCCGGACACCTACCACGCCCTGGCCCGCGCCGTGTACGCCGAAATGGCCCTGGCCGGCATCACGGCGGTCGGCGAGTTCCACTACGTCCACCACGCCCCCGGCGGCACGCCCTACGGCGACCCCAACGCGATGGGCGAGGCCCTGATCGCGGCAGCCGCCGAAGCCGGGATCCGCATCACCCTCCTCGACACCGCCTATCTCTCCTCCGGCTTCGGGCAGCCGCCCTCCGCCCAGCAGCTCCGCTTCTCCGACGGCACGGCCGACGCCTGGGCCGAACGCTGTTCAGTTCTCAAGGAACGGGATCACGCGCGGATCGGAGCGGCGATCCACTCCGTACGGGCCGTGCCCGCCGACCAGCTGGCGACCGTCGCGAGGTGGGCCGAGGAGCGGCGGGCCCCGCTGCATGTGCACCTGTCGGAGCAGACCGCCGAGAACGAGGCCTGCCTGGAGATCCACGGGTGCACCCCGACGCAGCTGCTCGCCCTGCACGGCGTCCTCGGGCCGCGCACGACCGGCGTCCACAACACCCACCTGACCGCCGAGGACGTCTCCCTCATCGGCGGCAGCGGCACCGGCACCTGTATGTGCCCCACCACCGAGCGGGACCTGGCCGACGGCATCGGGCCCGCCGCCGCCCTGCAGAACGAGGGCTCTCCGCTCTCCCTCGGCTCCGACAGCCACGCGGTGATCGACCTGCTGGAGGAGGCGCGCGCCCTGGAGCTGAACGAGCGCCTGCGCACCCGCACCCGAGGTCGCTGGACGGCCGCGGCCCTGCTGAGGGCGGCCTCGGCAGACGGCCACTCGGCCCTCGGCTGGGAGGACGGGGGCGTCCTGGAGGCCGGCGCGCTCGCCGACTTCACCACCGTCGCGCTCGACTCGGTCAGGACGGCAGGGCCGCTTCCGCGGCTCGGGGCCGAGACGGCCGTATTCGCCGCGTCGGCAGCGGACGTGTCGCATACGGTCGTGGGAGGTCGGCACGTCGTACGGGACGGGGTCCACTCCCTCGTGCCGGATGTGCCGAAAGCCCTCGCGGACGCCGTCCAAGCCCTGCGCGGATGAAGCCTGCGAGCCGCCCACCCGCACGGCTCGCACCCGCCTCCGTCCCCGAACCCGCCCCCACCGCCGACCAGGCCACCAAGGACGCCATGAGCAACGCGACGACCGTCAGCCCCGCCCACTCCGCGAGCACCGCAAGCACGCTCATCACCAACATCGCCGCCCTGGTCACCAACGACCCCTCCTCCGGTGACGGTTCCCCCCTGGGACTGGTCCAGGACGCGGCCGTCGCCATCGAGGGCGACCGCGTCGTGTGGACCGGTGATCAAAGCAAAGCACCCGCCACTGACAATCGGGTCGACGCAGGTGGCAGGGCGGTCGTCCCGGGCTTCGTGGACTCCCACTCGCACCTCGTCTTCGCGGGCGACCGGACGCAGGAGTTCAACGCCCGCATGTCGGGGCGGCCCTACAGCGCGGGCGGCATCCGCACGACGGTCGCCGCCACTCGCGCCGCGAGCGACGCGGAACTCGAGGCCAACGTCGCCCGTTACCTCCGCGAGGCGCTGCACCAGGGCACCACCACCTTCGAGACCAAGTCCGGCTACGGCCTGACCGTCGAGGACGAGGCCCGGGCCCTGCGCGTCGCCGCCGCCCACACCGACGAGGTCACCTACCTCGGCGCCCATATCGTCGCCCCCGAGTTCGCCGAGGACCCGGCCGGCTATGTCGCCCTCGTCACCGGTGAGATGCTCGACGCCTGCGCCCCGTACGCCCGCTGGATCGACGTCTTCTGCGAGAAGGGCGCCTTCGACGGCGACCAGGCCCGCGCGATCCTCACCGCGGGCAAGGCCAAGGGCCTGCACCCCCGTGTCCACGCCAACCAGCTCTCGTACGGCCCGGGCGTCCAGCTCGCCGTCGAACTCGACGCGGCCAGCGCCGACCACTGCACCCACCTGACCGACGCGGACGTGGACGCCCTGGCGAACAGCCGTACGGTCGCCACCCTCCTGCCCGGCGCCGAGTTCTCCACGCGGGCCGAGTGGCCGGACGCCCGTCGGCTCCTCGACGCGGGCGCCACCGTGGCCCTCTCCACCGACTGCAACCCGGGCTCGTCCTTCACCTCCTCCGTCCCGTTCTGCGTCGCGCTCGCCGTACGGGACATGGGCATGACCCCGGACGAGGCCGTCTGGTCGGCCACGGCGGGCGGTGCGGCGGCCCTCCGGCGCACCGACATCGGCCGCATCGCCCCGGGCGCGTACGCCGACCTGACGCTCCTCGACGCCCCGAGCCACGTCCACCTGGCCTACCGCCCCGGCGTCCCCCTGGTCACCGGAGTCTGGCGGCGCGGCGAAAAGGTGCTCTGACCAGCGAACCCACCCCAAGGTTGTGCACGACTTCCATACCGGATGCATCACAAGTCCATGACAAGCGGCAGTTGACGATCCGCCACATCAACACCCTTCGCACATAACGGACTTGACCCCCTTCGCGCGGCGGCGGAAGATCGCGCTCAGTCGCCGCGCGCACCGACCCGTGTGCCGGGCGCGGGCGACGAGGGGGGTTTCCTACGGCGTGTCCCGCGAGGGCGTGCCGTTCACGCGTGGACACGTGGGTGCGCACCGGGCGCGACCGCGATGACACGGCTTTCCTCCCCGCCCCGTTTTCCGGACGACAGGAGGAAGCCCATGGCGGACGAGATGGTGCAGCGCGCCCAGAGATTCATCAACACCACGTACAACAACGGCGCGACGCTGGGCATCTCCAAGCTGGAGGAGAACGGCCAGACCGGCTGGCCCGTGATGTACGCCCTGACCCGGGCGCTCCAGTACGAGATGGGCATCACCGCCCTGTCCGACTCCTTCGGCCCCACCACCCTGGGGAAGATCGGGGAGAAGTACGGCAAGCTGGACGAGACGACCATCCCCTCGGCCAACTTCTGCCGCATCATCCAGTCCGCCCTGTACTGCAAGGGCTACGACGGCGGCGAGATCGACGGCACGTACAACGACCGGGTCAAGGACGCGGTCGTGAAGCTCAACCAGAACATGGGCGTCTCGGGCACGTACCCGGGCAGCTCCCTGTGGCCGAAGGTGGTCAAGGGCCTGTTCAACATGGACGCCTACGTCACCATCGGCGGCGGCTCGGACACCATCCGGACCATCCAGCAGTGGCTGAACGGCCGTTACATCCTGCGCAAGGACTTCTACGTCATCCCCTGCGACGGCCACCACTCCCGCGACGTCGCCAAGTCCATGCTGTTCGCGATCCAGTACGAGCTGGGCATGGCGGACGGCGTCGCCAACGGTGTGTTCGGGCCCGGCACGCAGTCCGGTCTGAAGAGCCACACCGTCTCGACCGGCACCACCGGCGTCTGGGCGCAGCTGTTCACCGGGGCCATGGTCCTGAACAAGCGGAACGTCCCCTTCGGCAACTTCACCTCGACGGTGCAGTCCGGCGTGGAGACCTTCCAGTCCTTCAGCAAGCTCCCGGTCACCGGCAAGGGCGACTTCCAGACCTGGGCCTCGCTGCTCGTCTCCTACGGCGATCAGTCGCGCAAGGGCACGGCCTGCGACGGCGTCACCAAGATCACGCCCGAGCGGGCGCAGGCCCTGAAGGACGCCGGCTACAAGTACATCGGCCGCTACCTCTTCAACCCCTCCAGCACCAGCCTGCCGGAGAAGCAGATCCAGCCGGGCGAGCTGGCCACCATCAAGGAGTACGGCCTCAACTGCTTCCCGATCTTCCAGACCTGGAGCCGGTCGGCGGACTACTTCAGCTACAACCAGGGCACCGCCGACGCGTTCCGCGCGATCGAGTGGGCCGAGTTCCACGGCTTCAAGCCCGGCACCATCATCTACTTCGCCGTCGACTACGACGCGATGGACGGCGAGGTCACGGACTACGTCCTCCCGCACTTCCGCGGCATCATGCGGACCATCGGCGAGAACTCGGCCTACGGCATCGGCGTCTACGGCCCGCGCAACGTCTGCCAGCGCGTCGCCGACGCCGGTTACGCGGCGACGAGCTTCGTCTCCGACATGTCCAGCGGCTTCTCCGGCAACCTCGGCTATCCGCTGCCCACGAACTGGGCGTTCGACCAGATCTCCACGATCAAGGTCGGCTCCGGCTCCGGCCTCATCGAGATCGACAACAACATCGTCTCCGGGCGCGACTTCGGCCAGAGCGACTTCAACCCGGGCGCCGACCTCGGGGGGCTGGACACGGACCTGGACAAGGACGCGTACCGGAGCCTGATGCTCCAAGACGTGAAGACCTACCTGGATTCGATCGGTGTCCCCGAGACCGGCGGCGACGGCTGGACGGACAAGGACTGGGCCACGCTGGGCGGCATCTCCACGACCAAGGCGTTCGACCTGGTGCTCAGCGCGGACTGGCTCTTCACCTCGCTCGCCCGTCAGCTCAAACTCCGCAAGGCGCTCATCCAGGCGCCCGTGATGTGGGAGCTGCGCAAGATGAACCCCCTGGACGTCGCCGCGGACGAGGCCGTGAAGAACGGTCTGGACGACGACTGCAGCACCGGCTGGGGACAGATCTTCGCCTGGGTGACGATCGACGCCCGCAACTACTGCATGCAGCAGGGCATCATCAACGGCTCGCCCCTCACCGACGACGACATCCCCACGGTGTGGAAGCAGCTCAACGAGGACGAGACGTACAACATCCGCTCCGTCGCGTACCTGACGCTCTACAACGCCCACCAGCTCGGCGCCCCGCGGCCGAACCTGAACACCACCCAGGCCCAGACGCAGGCCCTGCTGGCCCGGTACAACGGCACCGGTGACGCGGCGGCCCAGTACGGCCGCGAGCTGCTCGGCCTGTACAACGTCCTGGAGAACTACAACGCGCTGTCGCGCGCCACGTGACCGTCGGCGCGGAAGTGGAGGCAGGACGGATGGCAAGGCGCTGGCAGTTCGCGCTGGGCGTGAACCTGCTGCTGGGGATCCCGGCCGTGGTGCCGGTCTGGCTGCTCTGGTACCTGGCGTCGAACTGGCCGCTGGCCGCACTCGGCCTGACCGAGCGGGAGCCGACGGAGAACGACGGCATGCTCCCGTGGTTCCTCGTCGCGGGGCCGGTCGTCCTCGTGTTCGGTCTGCTCTGGTGGCTGGCCAACCGTCCGCTGCGGCGCGGCACGACCCTGCCGCCCGCCCGCTACTGGGCGCTGTGCGTCCTCGCCACGCTTCTGCCGACGCTCGTCCTCATCGTCATCTCCTAAGTCCGAGAAGGGAACAGCAGACGTGCAGCACGACACGCGCAACGCGGTATCGAGAAGAACCCTGGTGAAGAGCGCCGGTGTGATCACGGCCGCGGCGGCGATCGGCTCGATCGCCCCGGCCACCGCGACGGCGGCCCCCGCGAGCGGCCCGGTGAGCGGCCCGGTGAGCGCGCCGAAGAAGGTCCCCGCCTCCGCCAACGGCTGGCCCCTGGAGCGGGAGGCCAACCACGTCTCCACCGTCTGGACGCGCTCCGTCCCGGGCACCGGCCTGGAGGTCGACGTCCGCATCGGTGACGTGGAGGCGATCCTGCTCCACGTCGTACGGCGCTACCACTACGAGGTCGAACAGCTCAGCCGTGTCGACCTGGCGGGCTGGCAGCCGATCGGCGGCCTCGGCAGGAGCGCGCCCGAGTCCAACCTCGCCTCGGGCACCGCGGTGCGGATCCGCCCGGGCGCGGGCGCGAGCGGCAGCCTCTTCCCGCTGCAGGTGCTGACGGTGCGCGACATCCTCGCCGACTGCGCGGGCGTGGTGCGCTGGGGCGGCGACGACAGCCCGGTGGACGAGTCGCTGTTCTACGTCGGCCGCGGCCCGGACGACGCGTCGGTCCGGGAGCTCGCCGACCGGCTGCGGCTGGCCGAGGCCACGCCCGGTGAGGGCGCCGGTGTGACGGTGGACGTCCTGGCTCCGTCCCGGCGCGAGCGCGCGAAGCGGCTGGTACGGGAGCAGCGCGCCGGCTGAGTCCCGTACGGGAACGGGTCCGCGGGGCGGGCCCGTGGCACGCGCCCGGGGGCGGACCGTGCGGTCCGCCCCCGAAGGACACGTCACCCGGCAGGGTTCACACGAGGATCACTCCTCGACCGTCAGCCCCTTGCGCAGCCGTACCAGCGTGCGCGACAGCAGTCGCGACACGTGCATCTGCGAGATGCCCAGTTCCTCGCCGATCTCCGACTGCGTGAGACCCGCGACGAACCGCAGCGACAGGATCTTCCGGTCGCGCGGCGGGAGTTCGGCGATCAGCGGCTTCAACGACTCGACGTACTCGATGCCTTCGAGTCCGTGGTCCTCGTAGCCGATGCGGTCCGCGAGCGCGCCCTCGGAGTCGTCCTCCTCCGGCTGGGCGTCCAGCGAGGAGGCGGTGTACGCGTTCGAGGCGGCCATGCCCTCGACGACCTCGTCCTTGGACAGGCCCAGGCGCTCGGCCAGTTCCGTCACCGTCGGGGCGCGGTCCAGCTTCTGCGCCAGCTCGTCACCGGCCTTGGCCAGGTCGAGCCGGAGCTCCTGGAGCCGCCGCGGAACGCGCACGGACCACGAGGTGTCGCGGAAGAAGCGCTTGATCTCGCCGACGATGGTCGGCATCGCGAAGGTGGGGAACTCGACACCCCGGGAGAGCTCGAACCGGTCGATCGCCTTGATCAGGCCGATGGTGCCGACCTGGATGATGTCCTCCATCGGCTCGCTGCGGGAGCGGAACCGGGAAGCGGCGAACTTGACCAGCGCGAGATTCAGTTCGACAAGCGTGTTGCGGACGTACGAGTACTCGTGCGTGCCTTCCTCCAGCGCCTCGAGGCGCTCGAAGAGGGTCTTGGACAGAGCCCGTGCGTCGACCGCGCCGACCTGCTCGTACGGGGGGATGTCCGGAAGTCCGGCGAGAACGTCGTCATGTGTGACGAGCGTCTCGTCCTGCTCGATGGGATCCAGATGTTCCGGAGGGGGTGTCGACGTCGCTTTCTGGGTACGCGATGCGTCGAGCCGGGGTGACATGATGTCCTCCATCGTTCTCGGCATAAGGCTGCCGGAGCCAATTACGTGCACTGCGGTGTGCGGCGCCTCCAAAGCCGGCCGTGTGTCGGGTACGTGTCCTTACTAGGCCTACCCGCTTTCCCGAGCCCACCGCAAGTGCGTTCTGTGGGCATATGTCCGTTTGTGTGTAGTTGTTCGGGTGTCGGAGCACGTCAGGAAGGCGTAGTGTTCGAGGGCGTCAGCAAGCAGCCTCGACGTCAGGAGAGAGAGACGGCATGGACCGCGGGACGGTCGGCAGCGCACAGTCTGGCCGGCTTCTGGTGGAGGTGCGGGAAGAGGGCTCTAGTGCCGTCGTGACCCCGGCGGGTGAGTTGGATCACCACACCGCCGATTTGTTGCGTGAGCCACTCGAGGACTGCCTCGCCAAGGGATTCAAGCGCCTGGTCATCGACTGCGCGCGCCTGGAGTTCTGCGACTCCACGGGGCTCAACGTGCTCCTCGGCGCACGGCTGAAGGCGGAGGCCGCCGGTGGCGGCGTGACCCTCGCCGGGATGCAGCCGGTGGTGGCCCGCGTATTCGAGATCACGGGTGCGGACGCGGTCTTCACCGTCCACGACACGCTCGAGGCGGCCCTGGCCGACGAGTCGAGCTGAGCGGCGGTGCGTCGGCGCGCCGAGCCTCGGCCTTCCCTCTGTGACCGACGTCCTATGTCCGTCACGCCTTTCGTGCCGAATCCGGGGGTGTTCCGCCGGGACGCCAGGGCAGGAGACATCCTGAACCTGTTGGCCGCCGGGGTGTGGGGGGCACCACGAAACCGATACGCCGCGCACTGCGTGACTGACGGTGGACAGAATCTTTTGAATCGTGAACTGGTGAATCGGTGAGGTGAAGCGCTGATGAGCACCACCCGGCCTTACCCGCCGGGCGACCGCGGGCCGGAGCCCAGCGGCGCTTCCGGGGCGTCCGAGGGTGGCGTACCGGCGGCCACTGCGTCCGGCGAGGGCGTGGGCGCGCCGTCCGGAGCCGCGGCGCCGCCGGGGGGACGGCAGGTGCGCCGGCTGAGCTTCGAGGGGGAGAGCGGTGTCGTTCCGCTCGCCCGCGACTTCACCCGCCAGGCGCTGTACGCGTGGGGCTGGCTGCCCGCCGCCTCCGCCGACCGGCGGGCCGCCGCCGAGGACGTGCTGCTCGTCGTCTCCGAGCTGGTCACCAACGCCTGTCTGCACGCCGAGGGGCCGGACCAGCTGTGGATCACCTGCGACAACAAGGTGATCCGTCTGGAGGTCGCCGACCGGGGCACCGGGCAGCCGGCTCCCCGTAATCCGCACCGGGCCGGGCGCCCGGGCGGCCACGGCATGTTCATCGTCCAGCGGCTGTGCCTGGACTGGGGCGTCGTACGCACGCCGGGTGTCGCCGGCAAGACGGTGTGGGCGGAACTGGGCGCACCCGCCTGACCGGGACCGTCCGCCGGTCCTCACGGATTCCCCGCCGTACCTCCCCTCATACGTCACTCACCGCGCGCCGGATCGCCACAGATCCGGCGCGCGCTGTGTCTTCCCTCCTCTGGGCCCCGGGCGTACCTTGACGGCCCGATCTGATACGCCGTCAGGAAACAGGAAGGGGAGTGGCACCGTGTCGTACCGGAATCGAACCGCCGCGCTCGCGTCCGCGGCGGCCCTAGCCGGCTCGGCGGTGTTGATGGCCGCCCCCGTGGCCCGGGCCGAGGTCGTCGACGTCAACTACCAGTGCAAGACGCCGATCGGCGACAAGAGCGCCGTCTCGCCCATCGACATCAAGGGCGTCGAGGACGGTGACGGCTACAAGATCACCATGTCCTGGCAGAAGGGTGTCTCCTCCAGCCCGGTCGAACTGGGCAAGGGGGCGATGACCCCGAGCGCCACGATCGCCCTGGGCGGTGCCGACGACGGCACCCTGACGGTGAGCGGGCCCGCCAATGACGCCGCCATACCGGCCAACACCCCGATCAAGATCAACGACCTGAGCGGGACGTACACGCCGAAGAAGAGCGGCGAGGTCACCTTCACGGCCGGCGTGCTCACCATCAAGGCGCTCGGTACGACGACCACATGCACCCCGACCAACGACCCGGGCCCGTCCCTGACCCTCGACGTCAAGGCCGCGAGCGGCGGCGGCACCGGCTCCGCCCAGGGCGGCGGCTCCGGCTCCGGCCAGGACACCGGCGCCGGGCTTCCGCAGACCGGCCCCGAGGACTCGGCCATAGCCCTCGGCACGCTCGGCGGCACGGTCCTCCTCGCCGGCGCGGCGGGCACGTTGTGGCTGACACGACGTCACCAGAGCACTCGCGTCCGCCACTGAGCATGCCCGGGACGCGTACGGGATCCGACGCGGTACGCCCGCCCGGGCCACCTGCCGAGACCGACACCGCCACTCACCGACGGCCCGGCCGGCCAGGGCCGTTGGCACGGGTTCGTGCGTACGCCGCCGAGCGCGGATCGCCGTGCTCACCCGGGCGGGTGGAGCCGGCCGTCGGGCTGTCGGCGCCGCGCGCAGGCCCCGGAAACCCGCTGGAGCCGGCTGCTCGGGCTGTCGGTGCCGCGCGCATGGCCGGGTGCCGGCCGGTGCAGACGCGTGCGGGACCTGGGCGTCCGCTGGAGTCGGTTTCTCGCGCGCGACCGCTGGAGGTGACGCCGTGCGCCCGGTCCGGAGGTCTGGTGGAGCCGACTGCTCGGGCTGTCGGTGCCGTGTGCATGGCCGGGTGCCGGGCGGTGCAGACGCGTGCGGGACCTGGGCGTCCGCTGGAGTCGGTTTCTCGCGCGCG
>NZ_JBSHKH010000118.1:24605-25859 GCF_053643595.1 Streptomyces sp. NPDC055506
ACCGCTGGAGGTGACGTCGTGCGCCCGGTCCGGATGCCTGGTGGAGTCGGCCGTCGGGCTGTCGGTGCCGTGTGTATGCCCTCACGCCCGCTGGAGGCGGCGCGCGCGGGCCCCGGAAGCCCGCTGGAGCCGGCCGCTCGGGCCGTTGGTGCCATGAGCATGACCGGACGCCCGCCGGAGTCGAGGTCGTATGCCCGCCCCAGAAGACCGCTGGAGCCGCCGATGTCGCGTGCCGCGCACCTCGCGTACCTGTCGCTGTCGGTTCTGCTCGCGTTTCTGCCGGCACTGGCGGGGGCCGGGCCCGTCGGGGCCGTGGAGCGGCCTCGGGTCGAGGTGTCGGAGGCGGAGGCCGGGGCGGGTGGGGTGGTCACTGTCAGCGGTAGTGGCTGGCGGGCTCGTGCCCTGCTGACGCTGCTGGTGTGCGGGCAGGCCGAGCCGGAGCGGGGTGTGGCCGGGGGAAGCAACTCCTGTGCCAACGCCGACGGCCGGGCCGTCACCGCCGACGCCGAAGGGCGTTTCCGCCGCACACTGCCCGTCGTCGAGCCGCCGGTGCCGTGCCCCTGCGTGGTGCATGTGGCGACGGTGACCGGAGCCGGTGCGGAGGCCGACGCCGCCCTCCGGATCGCCGGGCACACGGTCGAGCCGCTGCCCGCGGAACGGTCCGGCGGGCGGCTCTCCCTGCCCGCGGACACCCGGCTGCGCGGCGGCGACGGGCTGCTGACCTGGTTCGGCTCGCCGCCCGCCCGGACCCTGGAGGTCACTGTCGGCAACGTCGGCACCGCCCCCGTGAAGGACCCCGTCTTCCAGGTCGGCACCGCACACGGCGTGTTCGCCCCGCAGTGGCAGGACCAGCGCTGGCGCGGCACGATCCGGCCCGGCGGCGAGGCCCGTATCAAGCTGCCCGTGGAGCTCGCGGCCGGCGCGCACGGCGACTACACGGTGTCCCTGAAGTACGGCGGCAAGGTCCTCGCCGAACACCCCTGGGGCGTGGGCCGTCCCTGGGGCGTGACCCTGTTCTGGGCCCTGGTCCTCCTGGTCGTACCGGCGGCGGTGTTCCGCGCGGGACTGGCCCTGGTGGACCACCTACGGCCCCGCCGGCCCGGCCACGCGGCCCGCCCGGCCCGCCGTAAGGGGCTGCCAGGGCTGCCGCCGCGTCCCCCGAGGGCGGACACGCCCTCCGCCGCCCCAGCCCTGCCCTGGGTCACTCCCGACGCCGCTACGGAGGACGAGGAACGGTCCTCCGTGCCGTACGGG
>NZ_JBSHKH010000119.1:0-25832 GCF_053643595.1 Streptomyces sp. NPDC055506
AAATATTGAGAAAACCCCCGCATCTTCGGATGCGGGGGTTTTCTGCGTTTCAGGGCTGTTCCGGGCGGTCACGACGGCTCTACCAGCTTTGCGTCGTACGCCAGGATGACCGCCTGAATGCGGTCTCGAGAGCCCGTTTTCGCGAGGATGCGGCCCACGTGGGTCTTCACTGTCGACTCGGCCAGGTGGAGGCGTGTGGCTATCTCCGTGTTCGTCCAGCCTCTGCCGATGACCGTGAGGATTTCCCGTTCCCGGTCGGTGAGGGACGCGAGGCGTGCGTCCTCCTGGGGCAGTTCCTCAGTCGAGGGGTCGGTCGGCAGGTGGTGGACGTAGGCGTCCAGGAGGCGGCGGGTCAGGCTGGGGGCGACGACCGCGTCGCCGGTGGCCACCGCGCGGATGCCGGAGGAGAGTTCCTCGGGCTGGGCGTCCTTGACCAGGAATCCGGAGGCGCCGGCGCGGAGGCCGGCGTAGGCGTATTCGTCCAGGTCGAAGGTGGTGACGATCAGGATGCGGGTGCGGTCGCCGGCGGCGGCGATGCGGCGGGTCGCCTCGATGCCGTCCAGGCCGGGCATGCGGATGTCCATGAGGACGACGTCGGGGTGGAGCTCCGCCGTCATGCGGACCGCTTCGCTGCCGTTCGCGGCCTCGCCGACGACCGTCATGTCGTCCTGACTCTCCAGGAGCATGCGGGAGCCGAAGCGCTGGAGGGGCTGGTCGTCGGCTATGAGGACCGTGGTCACTGCGGGGTTTCCTCCGGGAGATGGAGACGGACGCGCCAGCCCTGGTCCGGGTGGGGGCGAGGGCCGGCCTCAAGTGTGCCGTCGTAGAGGGCCGTTCGCTCGCGCATTCCGGGTAGTCCTCGACCGGCTCGGGGAGGGGCGTCCGTCGTGCGGCCGGTGCCCGTGTCCGTGATCTGTACGGTGACGGCGGATTTCTCCTCGTAGCGCAGCTCTATCTCCGCGGTGGCGCCGGGGCCGGCGTGTTTGAGGGTGTTGGTGAGGGCTTCCTGGATGACGCGGTAGACGGTGAGCTGGCGTCCCGGGGGGAGTGTGGGGATGCCGTGGGTGGTGGTGCGGACGGGGAGGCCTGCGGAGCGTACGCCGTCGATGAGCTGGTCGAGGTCGGTGAGGCCGGGTTGGGGTGTGAGTTCGGCTTGGTTCTTCTCCTCCTCCCGTAGGACGTCGAGGAGGCGGCGGAGTTCGGTGAGGGCCTGGCGGCTGGTGGTGGCGATGGCGTCCAGGGCCTGGGCGGCACGCTCGGGGGACTTGGCGGCGGCGTATCTGCCACCGTCGGCGAGGCCCGTGATGACGGAGAGGTTGTGGCCGATGATGTCGTGCATCTCGCGGGCGATGCGGGCGCGTTCGGCGGCGGTGGCGAGCTGGGCCTGCTGGTCGCGCTCGGTCTCCAGACGGCGGGCGCGGTCCTCAAGGGCCTCGGTGTAGTTGCGGCGGGTGCGGACCGTGATGCCGATGAGGACGGCCACGGTGATGGACATCAGCTGTGAGCCGATCTGCTGGTCCCAGCTGCCCTCGCCGTAACGGGCGATCGAGACGAGGACCGGGGTCATCACCAGGGCCGTGGCCCACCACAGGTCGCGCAGGGCGCGGCGCAGGGCGATGTGGTAGATCACGGCCAGCTGGAGCAGGGCTGCTTGGAGCGCGGCGCCGGTCCATGCGTTGACCAGGGCGAAGGGCGCCATCGTGGCCAGGACGGTGCCGGGGTGGGTGCGGCGCCGGAGCAGGGGGGCGGAGAGGCCGAGGCTTAGGGTGAACAGGAGCCAGGAGGGGACGTCCAGGTTGTGCGCGTTGTGGCGCCAGCCACCGCCGCTGTAGTCGATCAGGGCCGCTGTCACCCAGAAGCCGGTGAAGTGCAGGTCCCACAGCAGTGGGTGGCGTTGGTCGAAGGCGCGCACCTTGCGGGTGATGCGGTGGGCGTAGTCGGTGAGGGGCTCCGGTGCCCTGTCTTCCGTCACGGGGTCCATCGTGATGGCTCTCGGTACCGCGTGTCAGACGTCTCGGCGGCGTAGGACCGTCGCGGCAAGCGCCAGAGTCGCCGTCGTCCACAGGAGCATGGCCAGCAGGGCCGTGCTCGGGGAGATCGCGCCGGGCATGGGCTGGGCGGTGGTGAGGACTTCCAGGGCCTTGCCGGGGAAGTGGCGGACGGCGTCGTCGACGAACTCGTAGGGGAGCATGGCCAGGATCTCCGGGAGGATCATGACGAGGCCGATGAAGGCGCCGATGGCCGTCGGGACCGAGCGGAGCAGGGCGCCGATGCCGAGGGCGAGGACGGCGAGCAGGGTGAGACCGGCCGCGTTGCCGACGAGGGCGCGCAGGACGCCCGGGTCGCCGAGGGCGGCGGACTGGTCGGTGCCGGAGAGGAAGGACTGGGCGAGGGGGAAGGTGAGGAGGTTCGTCGCCAGGGTGAGGGGGAAGGCGATCGCGGCCAGTACGGCTGCCTTGGACCAGAGCACGGGCAGGCGGCGGGGTACTGCGGTCATCGTGGCGCGGATCTGGCCCGTGGAGTACTCGCCGGCGGTGGCCAGGATGCCCAGGACGCCGAGGTTGATCTGGGCGAACTGGGTCCCGAGGAGGACGAAGAGGACCGTGTCCATCTCGCCCGCGCCGTCGTCGTAGGCGGCGCCCAGGCCCGCGCCCATGGCGGCGGTGAGGGCGCTGGTCACGGCGAGGGTGATCCAGGTGGAGCGCAGGGTCCAGAGCTTGTGCCACTCGGAGCGCAGGACGCGGGCCGGGGTCACGCGGTAGGTGAGGGCCGTCGTGGTCATGCTGCCGCTCCTTCCAAAGTCGCCGTGTACTCGACCGCGTCGCGGGTGAGGTCCATGAAGGCCTCTTCCAGGGAAGCGGTGCTCGGGGTCAGTTCGTAGAGGGGGATGCCGTGGGCGGCTGCCGTGCGGCCGATGTGTTCGGCGTCTGTGCCGCGGATCTGGAGGGTGCCGGGGGTGTCGGTGGTGATGTCGATGCCGGGGGCGGTGAGGAGGTCCACGAGGGGGCCGGCCTCAGGGGTGACGACCTTGGTGGTGCCCGCGCCGGAGTCGCGTACGAAGTCGGTGACCGTGGTGTCGGCCAGGAGGCGGCCGCGGCCGATGATGACCAGGTGCTCGGCGGTGAGGGCCATCTCGCTCATCAGGTGGGAGGAGACGAAGACCGTACGACCCTCGGCGGCGAGGGACTTGAGGAGGGTGCGGATCCACAGGACGCCCTCGGGGTCGAGGCCGTTGACCGGTTCGTCGAGGACGACGGTGGCCGGGTCGCCCAGGAGGGCGGCGGCGATGCCGAGGCGTTGGCCCATGCCGAGGGAGAAGCCCTTGACGCGGCGGTGGGCGACGTCCGTGAGGCCGGTGAGGGCGAGGACCTGGTCGACGCGTGCGCGGGGGATGCCGTGGGTGTGGGCGAGGGCGCGCAGGTGGTGGTAGGCGGTGCGGCCGGGGTGGACCGAGCGGGCCTCCAGCAGGGCGCCGACCTCGGTCAGGGGCGCGGGATGGGCGGCGTAGGAGCGTCCGCTCACGGTCGCGTGGCCGCGGGTGGGGGCGTCGAGGCCGAGGATCATCCGCATGGTCGTGGACTTGCCGGCGCCGTTCGGTCCGAGGAAGCCGGTGACGGTGCCGGGGCGGACGGTGAAGGAGAGGTCCGTGACGACCGTCCGGTCTCCGTAGCGTTTGGTCAGTTCGTGTGCGGTCAGCATGCTTCGATGCTGGTGGGTGCGGGGGCGGCGGGCGTCGGACCGGCGGGGGGAATCGGGGTGAGGGGTGTCGTACCCGGGTACTACCGTTGCCCGCATGAGCTATGTGATCCGGTCCGTCCGTGCTGATGAGTGGCCCGCGGCGAAGGAGCTGCGGCTCGCGGCGCTGCGGGACCCGGTGGCGCACCTCGCCTTTCTGGAGACGTACGAGGAGGCCGTGGCCAAGCCGGACTCCTTCTGGCAGGAGCGGACGGCGAGCGCCGCCGAAGGGGCGGACAGGGCGCAGCAGATCATCGCCGAGGGGCCGGACGGGCAGTGGGTGGGGACGCTGACCGTGCTCGTGGAGGAGCCCGGGACGACGGACTGGGCAGGCTTCGAGGTGGAGCGGAAGCAGGGGCATGTCGTCGCGGTGTTCGTACGGCCGGAGGAGCGCGGGAGCGGGCTGACCGAGGTGCTGTTCGACGCGGCCCTGGAGTGGTCGTGGGCGCAGGGTCTCGAGCGGGTGCGGCTCATCGTGCACGAGGAGAACGGGCGGGCGCAGCGGTTCTATCGCCGGGCCGGGTTCCTGCCGAGTGGGGTGACCGTGCCGCTGGGGGACGCGGGGGAGCGGGAGCTGGAGTTCGTGCTAGAGCGGGAGTGACCGGGCGGCCTAGACAGGGAGTTCGTCGTGCGGCCAGCGGGCGCGGCCCTGTTCGCGGGACCGGAGCAGGGCCAGGGTCGGCATGCCCCGGTCCGCTCCGGTGGCCAGGAGCTCCGGCAGTTGGGGAAGCGGAGCCACGGCCGCGACGTCGTCCAGGACGAGCGTCATTGGTGGGTCGAGGCGACCGGAGGATGACCGTTCGGCCATGTGCCGGCCGCGCTCGACCACGCTGGAGACGAGGGCCGTCAGGAGGGGCATCGCGCCCGGATTCGTCCTGGGGTCCTCGATGGATTCCCCCACCACATAAAGCGTGCCCCCTTCGTGGACGAAGGAATCCAAGGCGAGGGCATCACTTCGGTTGGGAGTGCAGGCCTCGCGGATGTTGACCGTGGAGAGGGCCGTGAGGGCTCGGGTGGTCAACTGCTGGGCCATGTCCCGGCGTTCGGGGTGGGCGGTGAGGGCGCCTTCGAGTTCGCCCGCGGCGCCGGAGGCGGCCTTGGGGTTGGTACGGAGGATGCGTACGGCGTCCTGGATCTGGGTGCCCTGGGACCAGCGGTGGACGTGGCGGATGGTGCGGCCGTCGATGGCCGCGGCGTGCAGGTAGCTCCGCAGGAGGGTCTCGGCTGTGTCGCTGAGTGCTTGGTCCAGTTTGGCGGTGGGGCGGACGGGGGTGAGGAGGGCGGCGGCTCGTCGGGTTGCCGTCGCCTTGTCCTCGCAGCCGGCCGTGGGGGACCAGTGGAGGCGGGACGGGGTGTCGCAGAGGTGGGTGGGGTCGTAGAGGTGGGTGGGGCCCAGTTTGGCTCTGGCGTCCTTGGTGTCCTGCCAGAGGGCGGGGTTCGAGGTGACGACCAGGGCTGGGCCCTCCGCGTCGCGTACGGCCTGGGTGGCGGTGGTTCGGCGGGATTCCCTTGGGGCTACGAGGATTCTTTCCCACCCGCCCACCCGTTCCTGGGCGAACAGGGATGCCGGGGTCGCGGGCGCCGTTGCCGGAGGTGGGGTGGTGGTGGCCGTCGGGTGGGGGGAGCCGGCCGGGTCGGCTGTGGGGTCCAGGGGGCTTGTGGGGTCGGTGGGCGAGCGGCGGGGGGTTGGGACCTCGTGCTGCGTCGAAGTGGATCCGTGGTCATGCGCCGCCGCAGGGACCTCGTGCCGCACTGCCGGGGATGCGTGCTCGTGCCCCGCTGTTGGGACCTCGTGCCGCGTCGCCTGGGACGCGTGCTCGTGCGCCGATGCCCGGGCCTCGTGCTCTGTCGGTGTCGGCCGTTCCTCCGCCGCCAGGATCCGCTCCTCCCGGCGCCTCGCCCGGACCGCCCTCCACCGGGCCAGCGTGCCCATCACGAAGACCGTCAGGACGACCAGGATCATCAGCTGGCCGATGAACAGGCCCCAGAAGAGGCCGTAGCCGGAGAGCTCGCCGGGGGGTGTGTCCGGCCAGGCGCCGGGGATGTCGTGGGGCTGGGCGACGAGGCCGCGCATGGCGAGGGGGGTGCGGGTGAAGGTGACGCCGGACGGCCAGGAGCCGTGCGCGAACAGCGCGGCGAGGCCGGTCGCCGTCCACACCAGCAGGGTTGTGCCGAGAAGGAACGCGAGTATGCCGATCAGCAGGCCGTCGGGGATGCCTCCCTGGCTGTCCCGCTGGGTGCGGCGGTCGTCCGGTCTCACGCGTTCTCCCCCTGCCTACGCCACCGTCGATTCGGAGTCGCCCAGGTGGTGTTCCACGAAGGCCGCTGCCCGTTCCTCCGCCTCCAGTTCGGCGGCGCGCAGGGCGTCGTCGTCCGCGAGGTCGGCGGAGGACTCGGTCATCGCGCGGTCGGTGAAGACCAGCGGGCGTTCGGTCTCCGTGACCAGGTGTTTGACGACCTGGACATTGCCGTTGACGTCCCAGACGGCGATGCCTGGGGTGAGGGTCGGGATGATCTCGACCGCCCAGCGGGGGAGGCCCAGCACTCTGCCCGTCGCCCGCGCCTCGTCCGCTTTCTGGGCGTAGATCGTCCTGGTCGACGCCATCTTCAGGATGGCCGCCGCCTCTCTCGCCGCCGCACCGTCGACGACGTCCGAGAGGTGGTGGACAACGGCGACGAAGGACAGGCCGAGGCGTCGGCCGAACTTCAGCAGGCGCTGGAAGAGCTGCGCCACGAAGGGGCTGTTGATGATGTGCCAGGCCTCCTCGACCAGGAAGATGCGCTTCTTCCGGTCGGGGCGGATCCAGGTGTGCTCCAGCCACACGCCGACGATCGCCATGAGGATGGGCATGGCGATGGAGTTGCGGTCGATGTGGGACAGGTCGAAGACGATGAGGGGCGCGTCGAGGTCGATGCCGACCGTCGTCGGGCCGTCGAACATGCCGCGCAGGTCGCCGTCGACCAGGCGGTCCAGGACCAGGGCGACGTCCAGGCCCCAGGCCCGCACGTCGTCTATGGCGACGTTCATCGCCTCCGCGGACTCCGGCTCGGGGTGGCGGAGCTGCTCGACGATGTCGGTGAGGACCGGCTGGCGTTCGACGATGGTCTCGTTGACGTAGGCATGCGCGACCTTCAGGGCGAAGCCGGAGCGTTCGTCCAGGCCATGGCCCATCGCGACCTCGATGATCGTCCGGAGCAGCGCGAGCTGGCCCGTCGTCGTGATCGCCGGGTCGAGAGGGTTGAGGCGGATGCCCATGTCCAGGGCGGCCATGGGGTCCAGGCGGATGGGGGTTATCCCCAGCTCCTCGGCGATGAGGTTCCATTCGCCGACGCCGTCCTCGCCCTGGGCGTCCAGGACGACGACCTGGCGGTCGCGGAAGCGCAGCTGGCGCAGGACGTACGTCTTCTCCAGCGCCGACTTGCCGTTGCCGGACTCGCCGAGGACCAGCCAGTGGGGGGCGGGGAGCTGCTGCCCGTACAGCTGGAAGGGGTCGTAGATGTAGCCCTTTCCGGAGTACACCTCGCGACCGATGATGACGCCGGAGTCGCCGAGGCCGGGGGCGGCGGTCGGCAGGTAGACCGCCTGGGCCTGGCCCGTGGACGTGCGCACCGGGAGCCTGGTCGTCTCGACCTTCCCGAAGAGGAAGGACGTGAAGGCGTCGGTGAGGACGGACAGCGGGTCCCGCATCAGGTCCTACCTCCGAATGCCGGTGGCGAAGGGAAGGGTGTTCACGAACGCGCGGTGGTGCTCGCGGTCGCACCACTCCAGCTTGAGGTACGACTTGCCCGCCGAGGCCCTTATCGTCCGCTTGTCGCGGGCGAGGGCGTCGGGGGTGCGGGAGGAGACGGTGATGTAGCCGACGAGGTTGACGCCGGCCGCGCCGCTGGCGAGGTCCTCTCCCCGCTGGTCGAGCCGGGAGTTCGCGGCCACGTCGCGGGGGTCGACGGTGCGGTTCATCTTGGCGGCGCGGGACGCCTCCGCCTCGTCGTTGGTCTTCTCGGTGAGCATGCGCTCGATGGCGATCTCGGTGGGTTCGAGGTCCATCGTGACGGCGACCGTGCGGATGACGTCTGGGGTGTGGACGAGGAGCGGGGCGAGGAAGTTGACACCGACTGGGGTCATCGGCCACTCCTTCACCCAGGCGGTGGCGTGGCACCAGGGGGCGCGGGTGCTGGACTCCCGGGTCTTGGCCTGGAGATACGTGGGCTCCATGGCGTCCAGCTCGGCCGGCCAGGCATTGCGCTTGGACATCGCCTGGATGTGGTCGATCGGGTGGTCCGGGTCGTACATGGAGTGGATCAGCGAGGACAGCCGTCCCTGACCGAGCGGCTGCCGTACGCGGATGTCGGCCTCCTGAAGGCGCGAGCAGATGTCGGTCAGCTCGCGGGCCATGACGACGGCGAGTCCGGCGTCCCGGTCGACCTTGCCGCCGTGGCTGCGGGCAGCGCGGGCCATGGCGTTGGCCTCGGCGGCGAGCTCACGCGTGTAGTGCATGCAGGCGACGAGGTAGGCGCGGTGCTGCTCACTGCTGGTCGACACCATCGACTGGAGCTGGTCGTAGGACTGCTGCAGCCATGGGGGCGCCTTGTCGTCGCCGCGGATGGAGACGTCCTTGGCGTGTGCGTCCGGGTCGGCGGGGAGGGTGCGGGCGAGCATCTGGAGGCGGGTGACGAAGCCGTCGCCGTTGGCCACGTGCTTGAGCAGGGTGCCGAAGCGGTCGACTAGGGCCTCCTGGTCCTCGGAGTCGCGCAGGCCGACGCCGGGGCCCTCGATCTCGATGGCGGCGGTGACGGTCTTGCGGTCGGCGTGCAGCAGTACGGCGATCTCGTCGGGCCCGAAGGGGGCGGCCAGCCAGGTGACGCGGCCGATGCCCGGGGGCGGCCCGACCTCGACCTCACGGCCGTCCAGCCGGGTGCCGGCCTCGACGGCGGTCGAGCGGTAGGTGGTGCCCTGCTTGAGGGTCCGCTTGTAGCTGCGGTTGATCTCGAACCACTTGTAGAACGTGCGGTGCTTGAACGGCACGTACACCGCGGCCAGCGCCAGCATCGGGAACCCGGCCAGCAGCACGATGCGCAGGGACAGCACGGGGACGAGGAGTCCGCACATCATGCCGAGGAACGCGCCCACGACGATCAGGGCGATCTCGCCGGTCTCGCGGTTGCGGCCGATGATCGCGTTCGGCCGGGCGCGGCCGATCAGATATGTACGGCGGGGCGTGACCGGATGGGACACGTGGGACTCGGTCGTCAACGCCCTTCACCTCCCGTGCGGTTGCTGCTGCTGTTGCGAGTGTTGCTGGCGTGGGGAGTGTTGACGGGGCTGCTCGAACGGGGTGCGGGTGCGGCGGAGGGGACGGATCCGCCGCCGCCGTTCGAGGGGCGTGAGCTGTGTGCGGCGACTCCGCCGGAGGCGGGGTTGCTCGGGCGGGCGGCGGAGGACTGGCCGCCTGAGCCGCCCTTGTTGTCCGCGCGGGAGCTGTGGGTCTTGATGCCCTGCGCGACCAGGGTCGCCGGGGAGCTGATGACCGCGGCGGCCTTGCCCTCGGCGCCCTGCATGAGGCGGTTGTTGCGGGAGCCGGCGAGCTCGTCGCCGAAGCCGGGGACGAAGCGGTAGATCATCGCGCTGGCGAAGATGGCGAGCAGGATGATGGCGAGGCCGGAGACGACGGCGGAGAAGGCGTCCGGGCCGTCGTCGGCGGAGAGCGCGCCGGCGAGGCCGAGCACGATGACGATGACGGGCTTGATCAGGATCACCGCGATCATGATGCCTGCCCAGCGGCGGACGTGGCCCCAGAGGTTCTTGTCGACGAGGCCGGCGTAGACGACGGTGCCGAGGAGGGCGCCGACGTAGAGGAGTGCCGCCCTGATGACGAGCTCCAGCCAGAGGACGCCGGCGGCGAGGATGCTGACCAGGGAGACGACGATCAGCATGATGGGGCCGCCGCCGATGTCCTCGCCCTTCTTGAGGGCCTCGGAGAACGTGCCGAAGAAGGCGTCGGTCTGGTCGCCGGTGGCTTTCGCGAGGACCTCGGTGATGCCGTCCGTGGCGGATACGACGGTGTAGAGGATCAGGGGGGTGAAGGCGGAGGCGAGGACGGTGAGCCAGAGGAAGCCGATGGCTTCGCCGATGGCGGTGGCGAGGGGCACGCCGCGGACGGCTCGCTTGGCCACGGCGAGGAGCCACAGCAGGAGCGTGAGGATCGTCGAGGCGGCGAAGACGACGGCGTACTGCTGGAGGAACTTGGGGTTGGTGAAGTCGACGTTGGCCGTCTCCTTCACGGCGTCGCTGAGCTTGTCGACGGTCCAGGAGGCGGCTTCGGCGCAGCCCTTGGCGAGGGAGGAGAGGGGGTCGAGGGTGGAGGTGGGGTCGAGGCGGGAGGTGCCGCCGCCGCCTCCTCCGCCGCTGCCGGTGTCGCCTTCGCAGATCTCCCTTGCCCTGCCGGAGAGCAGGGAGCAGTTGTCGTCGCTGGGCGTGGGCGAAGGCGTGGGCGCCGCGACCGCTCTACCGGCGAGCAGGACCACGGCGGTCTGTACGGCTGTGAGGGTGGCGGCGAGCTTGACTGCGCGGCGTGGGCTACCGGGCATACGTGAACCCTCCGAACTCCTCGACGGCCTTCGAGATGTCGTCCGACGTCGACACCTTGTTGTCGCCGTTGACCGGCGCGGGGCCTTCCTTCTGGGAGAAGCTGTCGACCTTCCAGTCGCCGTCGGTCCAGCGCAACTGCAGGGTCATGGTGAACCAGTCGTTGGTGACCGGGTTCTGCGAGCTCTCCCCTGTCATCCCGAACACGCCCGTGCACCAGACCTCGACGGTGGCGGCGCTGCCCGAGTATTCGGTGCTTTTGGTGCCGACCGGCATGGTGCGGGAGACGTACGTGCTGCCCTGAGGTGCCTCGCCGTTCTCGTCCAGGCCGACCTTGTCGAGGAACGCCTTGTCGTACACCTGGTCGAGATTCTTCTCCAGTTCGGAGACTCGGCCGGCGTCGAACACCTGGCGGACGATCTCGGTGCGCCGCGCGGGCTTGAGGATGTCGGCCGAGACCAGCACCACGGCGTAGTTGGCCGCCGCGCTCTCCGCACCCTCCTGGTTCTGTGCGAAGCCCGACGGGATACCGCCCGACTTGGACTGGACGGGGCGTTGGCCCGATGGCGCCGTAGCCGCTGTCTCCGGTTTGTTGCCGGATGCGTCGGTCTTGTCGGGATCCCCGTCTCCGCGGTTCGCGAAGGCGATGGCCGCGAGGAGGAGGACTACTACGCCGACCACCGTGACCAGGCTGCGGGACGAGGAGCGGGGGCCGCGGCGGGGGGTGCCGTAGGCGTCGGGGCCGGTGTCGGGGAGGCGGGTGCGGGTCTGGCCCGTGCCGCCGTAGCCGCCGGAGGCCTCGTGCTCGTCACCGAGACTCATGCCGCGTACGCCCCCTCGACGTCGTGCGGAAACACTTGGTACCGGTCGTACTTCTCATACTGCTCGTACGACGGTAGCCGTGCTGGTTCCCGCGCGGGCGCGGTGTGGTGACTCGACATCAGGGAAACGCAACCTCAGCCGGTGGGCACGACGGGCGGGTGGGATGGAGAGGGAGCCGGGCGTGCCCGGCCGGGCGGACGGTGCCCGGGCTACACGGCCATGCCGTACACGATGGTGAACAGCGTGCCGAGGGAGCCGATGATGAAGACTCCTGTGAGGCCGGCGATGATGAGGCCCTTGCCCTGTTCGGCGCTGAAGGTGTCCCGGAGGGCCGTCGCGCCGATGCGTTGCTTCGCAGCGCCCCAGATGGCGATGCCGAGGCAGAGCAGGATGGCGATCGCCATCACGACCTCGATCATCACCTTGGCCTCGTTGCCCAGGCTGCCGAAGGGGCCCCAGTCCGGAGCGATCCCGCCGATGATCGTGTTGATGTCTCCCTTGTCGGCCGCAAAGAGCATGTAAGTCACCGCCCCTGTTGGGTAGTTCCGCACCCTCTGCGGTCGTGCAGAGGTCAGGCCTCATTCTCGCCGACAATGACGCTGTCGGATGTCGACTTGGCGTCATTGATTGGCGGGTTTCGTACGAATACCTTGCCACCGTTCCGCGCCGGGCCCTAGGGGAGGCGACGGGCGGTGTGCGAAGGATCGTATGGTCACTCTGTGTATCACGGCAGGTCACGACGGGCAATGAGGCCTGAGTGAAACCTGTCGTGAGGTTCCGTCGTTGTGCCTTTTTACGCCCTGTGTCACCTTTACGGACCGTTTTTGACGGTCGGTCGGGTGAAAGGTCGCGCCCGTGTTCTCCGGGTGAAGGCTACCTAACGCGGGGAACGGGCCGCGGCTGGGATGCCGTGGCCCGTTCCCCGGTGACGTTCTGTCACGGGAGGGGAGGGGTCAGCCGGTGAAGGCGCCGAGTCCCTCGGGAGTGCCCCAGCCGGTCGGGCCGTCGTAGCCCGTCCGGGCGGTGCAGAAGTAGCTCGTGGCGCAGCTGCCGTTGGAGCCGCCGGTGACGTCGTTCAGGGCGGAGGTGTTCGCGTAGGGGAACTCGGCCGGGTAGGAGCCGCTGGACGGTGTACCGGCCAGGGCGTAGACGCTCGCGATGATCGGGGCGGAGGCGCTGGTGCCGCCGTAGGTGGCCCAGCCCTGGCCGTCGGCGCCGTAGGTGTCGTAGACGGAGACACCGGTCGCCGGGTCGGCGACGGCCGAGACGTCGGCGATCATGCGCTTGGCGCAGCCGGTGTCGGTCTGCCAGGCGGGCTTGGCGTCATAGGCGGAGCAGCCGGAGCCGGTGCCTTCGGTGCTGCTGGTCTTCCAGACGCTCTCGGTCCAGCCGCGGGTGGTGGAGGAGGTGGTGAGCTTGGTGCCGCCGACGGCCGTCACGTACCTGGAGGCCGCCGGGTACTCGGCGCCGTAGCCCGCGTCGCCCGCGCTGACGGTGATGGCGACGCCCGGGTGGTCGAAGTACGAGGAGTCGTACGTCGCGTCGGAGGAGGACTCGCCGCCGCCGTAGCTGTTGGAGACGTACTTGGCGCCCAGACCGACGGCCTCGTTGACGGCGGTGCCCAGGTTGGTCATGGAGGCGGACTTGGCCTCGACGAGCGTGATGTGGCAGTTCGGGCAGATGGCGCTCGCCATGTCGAGGTCGAGGGAGATCTCACCGGCCCAGCCGCTGTCGGCCGTGGGGAGGGAGGTCGTGGAGCCGGTCTGGCTCACCTTCTTGAAGCAGCCGTTCGCGGTGGTGCAGGCGGGCAGGCCGTAGTGCGAGCGGTAGGTGGCGAGGTCCGACTCGGCGTTGGGGTCGTCGTAGGCGTCGACGATGGCGATGGTGCGGCCGGAGCCGTTGCTCGCGGCTGCGGAGGTCAGGCCGTAGGCGTCCTGGAGGTCGGAGGGGCCGTAGCCGGAGGGGGAGGAGGCCTCGGCGGCCTTGGCCGAGATGCCGTGCTGCTGCTGGAAGGCGGTGCGGCCGCCCGTGACGCGCAGGGCGTCGCAGGCCATCTCGTTCTTGTGCTGGGGGAGGGCGCAGGACCGCGTCCAGGTGACCTTGGAGGAGTTCTCCTGGGCTTGGGCCTGGGCCTGGGCGGCGGTAGTGGTGGCGAGGCCGGTGAGCAGGAGGGCGGCGGTGGCGGTGACGGCGAAGCCGGTGCGGAGCCGTCTGCGGCGGGTGTCGGGGGTGTTGGGCGAAGTCGTGCGCAAGGTACAGCCTCCTGGCAGTGGTGGACAGAGGCCTGCGGGTGGGGGATCCACCGGTGCGGTTCCCGGCGGGGGCGGCGACCCGCGACGACGATCGCTTGTTGACTACGTGACAACAAGACGGCTTTCGGAATTCTGACTTCCGCATTGCTGAAGGGGAGGCCGGGCTTACCGGTCGATGGCGGCTCGATGGCCGGGGGATGGTCGCGGCTTGACCAAGGGGCCCGGGATCAGCGGGGCTTGAGGCCGTGCAGGAGGAGGTGGACGAGTTCCTCGATGCCGTCCAGGGCTGCCTCGGGGGCGAGCATGCCGCCCGCCGCGAAGGAGGCGATGCCCTGGAGCGTGGCGCCGGTCAGCAGGGTGAGGTGCTGTGGATCGCCCGCGATGATCTCGCCGCGCTCCTGGGCGTCGGCGATGACCCGCTCCAGGGAGCCCACCGTCCGGTCGACGGCCGCGGCCATCTGCTCCGAGGCGTCCGGCTCGTGCTTGCGGGCGTACATGAGCTCCAGCAGCTCGGCGTTGTCGATCGCGAAGGCGAGATAGGCCCGGGCGAGGGCGGTGAGCCGCCGCTCCAGCGGGAGTGCGGCGTCGTCGGCTCCGGCCAGGGCCTGGCCCAGCCTGTCGTATCCGGCCAGCGCCAGGGCGTTGAGCAGGGCCTGCTTGTCCTTGAAGTGGCGGCCGGGCGCGGCATGGCTGACGCCGGCCTCGCGGGCCAGTTCGCGCAGCGAGAGCGCGCCGGCCCCCTTCTCCCGCAGGGTGCGCTCGGCGCCGGCGAGCAGGGTGGAGCGCAGGTCTCCGTGGTGGTAGGGGCGGCTCTCGGGCATGGGCACCATCGTATCCCGATGTTGATACCGCCATCATTGTTGTCGTTGACAGCATTGTTGTCGGCGTCTACATTCGAGGGTATGGCTGAGCAGAAGACCAAGAGCAACGAGACATGGAACGCGCGCCGCCTGCCCGACCTCACCGGCCGGACCGTCGTCGTCACCGGCGCCAACAGCGGCATCGGTCTCACCGCGACCGACGCGCTGGCCCGGGCGGGGGCGCACGTCGTCCTCGCCGTACGGGACCCGGAGCGCGGGCGGGCAGCGGCGGCGAGGGTGCACGGCAGCACCGAGGTGCGGCGCCTGGACCTGGCGGACCTCTCCTCCGTGCGGGAGTTCGCCGAGGCCTGGCGGGAGCCGCTGCACACGCTGATCAACAACGCCGGCGTGATGATGCTCCCCAGGCAGCACACCAAGGACGGCTTCGAGATGCAGTTCGGCACGAACCATCTCGGTCACTTCGCCCTGACCAACCTGCTGCTCCCGCACATCACCGACCGCGTCGTCACGGTCTCCTCGGGCGCCCACCGCTGGGGCGGCGCGCGGATCGGCTTCGACGACCTGGACCTGACGACGGGCTACACCCCGCAGCGCGCCTACGCCCAGTCCAAGCTGGCGAACCTCCTGTTCACCCTGGAACTCCAGCGCCGGCTCGCGGAGTCGGGCTCCACCGTCCGCGCCCTGGCCGCCCACCCCGGCTACTCGGCCACCAACCTCCAGAGCCACGCGGCCAGCCCGGCGGCGCGCGCCTTCATGCGCCTCGGCAACAGGTTCCTCGCGCAGGACGACCGGGCGGGCGCCCTCCCCACCCTCTACGCCGCCACCCAGGACCTGCCCGGCGCGAGTTACGTGGGCCCCGACGGCCTGGGCGAGATGCGCGGCGCCCCGACCCTGGTGGGCCGCTCCCGGGCGGCCAGCGACCCGCTGACGGCCCGTCGGCTGTGGCGGGTGTCGGAGGAGCTGACGGGCGCGGTTTTCCCGCTGACCGTGGGCGAACCGGCGTAAGAGGGGCGAGCGACCCGCTCCTGTGACGACCCCGTGCACCGGTTCCCCCCGGGCGTGCTTCCGCCGTGCCGCACGTGCCGTGGCCGGTTCTTCTTTCCGCCCCCGACTCTCCTCTTCGTGATCATTCCTGAGTACGGCAGCCCCCTCTACACTGACCAGGCGACGGACTCGCGTGCGGTGAGGGGCGGTTGACGGTGCGTAAGGCATGGATCGTGGCGGGTGTTGCGATCAGCTCCGCCCTGGCCTTCGTGATGCTGCTCGTCGTCGGGGTCTACATCGTCGCCGGGAACCTGGCCAACGGCGTGGGCGGTGGGGCGAAGGCCCTGGCCAAGGGGGCGGTGCCCGCCGCGTACTCGGGCCTGGTGCAGAAGTGGGGCAACCTCTGCCCCGCCATCAGCCCGGCCCTGCTCGCCGCCCAGCTCTACCAGGAGAGCGGGTTCAATCCGAGGGCGCAGAGCCACGCCGCCGCGCAGGGGATAGCGCAGTTCATCCCCGGCACCTGGGCCTCGCACGGCATCGACGGGGACAAGGACGGGGACCGCGATGTGTGGGACCCCAAGGACGCGATTCCCTCCGCCGCCTCGTACGACTGCGAACTCGCCTCGTACGTGAAGAAGGTCGGCGGCAATCTGACTGAAAACATGCTGGCCGCGTACAACGCCGGGGCGTACGCGGTGATCAAGTACGGGGGCGTTCCGCCGTACAGCGAGACCCGGAACTACGTGAAGAGGATCACGACGCTCTCGGAGAGCTTCGCGGCGCCCGTCGGGCGGGTCGACCCCTCCGAGCAGGCCGCCGGCGCGATCGAGTACGCGCAGAAGAAGCTGGGCACGCCCTATCTGTGGGGCGGCACCGGTACCGCTGAGCAGGGCGGACGCTTCGACTGCTCGGGACTGACCCAGGCGGCCTACGAGACCGTGGGCATCAAGCTCCCGCGCGTCGCCAACGACCAGTACAACGCGGGACCGCACCCGAGCCGGGACGAACTGCTCCCCGGCGACCTCGTGTTCTTCTCGGACGACCCCACCAATTCACGGGCCATCCGGCATGTCGGTATTTATGTCGGAGGCGGGTACATGATCGACGCGCCGCGTACGGGTGCTGTGATCCGGTTCGACCCCATCGACACCCCCGATTACTTCGGAGCCACGCGAGTCACCGAAGATGGCGCGAAAGCACTGCCCACAACGGTGTGAGCCGAGCGTGAACCCACCCCCTGAGCTGCGAAGACGTATCTCTCTTCGATAACGTCTGCGTGATCATTCGGTGGAGTGTGGAACGTATCAACGGGGACCGTGCGTTCCTGATGACGTAGCCGAGCGGACGTCAGTGCGGAAGCGGATCTACAACCACGGGGGTGGCAGGAGCGGCGTACGCACAGGTGCGCCGGGAGAGACGACGAAGGGGCCGCAGCACCATGGCTGGACTCGCCGAATCCGGGTCGAACCCTGACGTCGACCTGCTGTACGACATCAATGGCCTGGCCAAGGACGCGCCAGGGTGGTTCGACCGGGTCATGGAGTTCGTGGGCGAGTACGGGCTGCTGCTCGCCATCGTCCTGCTCGTGGTCTGGTGCTGGTGGACCGTGCGGCGCCGGGGGGACGAGGACGCGGCGTCCTCCGTCGCGGCGCTGATCTGGGCGCCGTTGGCGGCGGGGATCGCCGTGCTGGTGAACGTCCCGATACGCGGGTTCGTGGAGCGGCCGCGGCCGTTCCTCGACCATCAGGGGCTCGAGGTGCTGGTCAGTGGCAAGACCGACTACTCGTTCGTGAGCGACCACGCGACGCTCGTCATGGCGCTGGCGGTGGGGTTGTTCGTCGCCGACCGGAAGTTCGGGCTTGTCGCGTTGGTGCTGGCGGTGTTCGGCGGGTTCATCCGTGTCTACATGGGTGTGCACTATCCGACGGATGTCGTGGGTGGGTTCGCGCTGGGTACGGCTGTGGCGTTGCTGTTGTCGCCGGTCGCTATGGCGTTGTTGACGCCGGTGACTCGGGCGGTTGAGCGGTCGGCTCGGGTGGGGTGGCTGGTGCGGGCTCGTGGGCGTGGGGGCGTTGACGGGGAGGGTGCGGTGATTCCCGGGGCGCGGCGGGAGTCGGCTTCTGAGCGGGACCTTGCTGCGTAGTGACCCGCGTCGCTGCTGAGGGCGGGTGGGTGCGCAGCCCGGCGTGGCGGGGTGCCTCCCCCACTCTCGGCTTCGCTCGAGCGGGGGGACCCCCACCGCCCACCCGTGCCGCCCTTAGCGGCACGATTGCCCGCAGCTAAGCGGCACCTAGAGTGCTTGCGGGTATGTGAAGAAGCGGGTCGGGTCGTGCTCGTTCTTCAGTTTCTTCAGGCGGCTTGCCGCGTCTCCGTAGTACGCCTTGCGCCAGTTCGTCAGGGTCGGGTCCGTGTAGTTCTGGTAGGCCGCGCCCGAGGCGTGGGGGCGCATGGACTTGTGGGCCGAGGCCAGCCAGTCGCGGGCCGTGGCGCCCGTCGTGCCCGGGCGCCAGGCGGCGATGTACTGGGCCAGCATGCGCGAGCGGCGGTGGACGAAGGCCGTGGACGTCGGGGAGACGCGGTTGACCGCTCCGCCGAGGGCCGTGAGCGCGATGCTGCCCGTGCCGCCGCGTACCGAGCCGATCTGGGCCAGCAGCGTGCGGATGCCGGCCGCGGAGAGGGAGCGGTCGAAGAAGTCCGAGGCCGCGGCGTAGGTCTCGCGGCCCAGCGCGCCCTTCGGGGAGCGGCCCGGGGTCGAGCCGGGCAGATGGCACTGGGCGTCCGTCGGGAACGAGGAGCAGCCGGCGTACACCTCCATCGACTCCTCGTAGGAGCGCCGCTTCAGGGAGACGCTGCTCGCCGGGGCGCCGACGCGGTCGGCGAGGCGGTCGACCGCGTTCTTGAGCTCGCCGTAGGTGCCGAGGGAGAACGCCGCGACGGAGACGGTCGGCCTGCCGCCGGGGGCGCTCGCGAGGTGGAGGGACGACCAGATCTCGTCCGGCTGCGACGGACCCCACTCCTGCCAGGCCTTCACCACCGCCGCGGCCTTTGACGAGGGCCACGACAGATACGCCGAGACGCCCTGCGGTGCCGGGTGGGTCTTGAAGTGCAGTTCCGTCACGACGCCGAAGTTGCCGTTGCCGGCCCCGCGCAGGGCCCAGAAGAGGTCCTTGTTCTCGCGGGCGTTGGCGGTGAGCTGCTTGCCGTCCGCGGTGATCAGGGTGGCCTGGGTGAGGCTGTCGCAGGTCAGGCCGTACGCGCGGGAGACCACGCCGTGTCCGCCGCCAAGGGTCAGGCCCGAGACGCCGACGGTGGGGCAGGAGCCGGCGGGGATCGTGACGCCCTTCGCGGTGAGGGCGCGGTAGACGTCGATGAGCTTGGCGCCGGCGCCGACCACCGCGGTACTGCCCGAGGAACGGACGCGGTTGAGCTTCGAGACGTCGATGATCAGGCGGCCGTCGCCCGAGGACCAGCCGGCGTAGGAGTGGCCGCCGTTGCGGATCGCCACGCGCAAGGAGTGGGCGCGGGCGTAGGACAGGGCCGTGCGGATGTCGTCCGGGTGGTCCACATACGCGACCGCGGCGGGCTTGAGGGTGTCGAAGCGCGTGTTGTAGAGCTGCCGGGCCGTGGTCCAGGCGGCGTCGCCCGGGCGGACGAGGGGGCCGTCGAGGTCGCGGGCGAGGGCGGACCAGTTGGCGGCGGTGACCTTCGACTTCGTGGTGGCCGCGGTCCTGGCGGTGGCTCTGGCCCCGGCGCCCGTGTCCGACTTGGTGCAGGCGGTGGTGAAGGGTGTCGCGGCCGCGGCTATGCCTGCCGTGCCGGCTGCGAGGAATGTACGCCGTTCCATGGGGCCTCCCGGTGGTTCCGTCGTGGGAGACGGGGCCGTGGGGGTGGGGGTTCCATGGTGTCCGGCCTTGTCAGCCCGCCGCGTGCTTCTCCGCGTCCGTGCGCGCCTGGCTTCTCGCTCTTCTGGCTGGGCCGCGCCATCCGCAGGTGCAGTGGGCCATACAGAAGCGGCCCTTCTCCGTTGTCGTCGTGAGGTGTTCCGGCCCGTCCCGCTGCGCCACGGGGACCACGTTACCCACCGCAGGTAAAGGGCTCGCACGGTCACAGCCGCGTGCTCGCGTGACGGGGGGCACATACCCGTCGTTATCCGGAGCAACGAGGGGGCCCGTGACGGACGTA
Source organism: Streptomyces sp. NPDC055506 (assembly GCF_053643595.1). NCBI lineage: Bacteria > Bacillati > Actinomycetota > Actinomycetes > Kitasatosporales > Streptomycetaceae > Streptomyces > Streptomyces sp. NPDC055506. Next base: position 19,380 of record NZ_JBSHKH010000119.1, read on the forward strand.
CCGGCTGGGGGTAGGCAGGCGATGACTGGGCGGCAGCGGGAACGGTGGCACAGGCGGACGGGTGCGGCGGTCGTCGCGGCCGGGATCGTGGCCGGGGCGGGGCTGGGGGCCGGCGGGTGTTCGGGCGGTGACGCGGCCGCCGGTGACTCCCGCGGCGGGGACGCGGTCGCCGTGCTGCACCGGGCCGCCGACCGGCTGGTGACGGCGGGGAGTTCGAAGGCCCGTACGTCGATGGAGATGGCGTCCGGCGGCACCCGGGTGACCATCCGGGGCGCCGGGGTCTACGACTACCGGAAGCGGATGGGGCGGCTGAAGGTGCTGCTCCCGCAGGATCCCGCGGGGGCCATGGAGCACCGGCCCATCACCGAACTGCTCGCGCCCGGGGCGTTGTTCATGAAGAACCGGGGCGCCGGTGTGCCGCCGGACAAGTGGGTGCGGGTGGACACGCGGACCCTGTCCGACGGGAACCTCGTCACGGGCGGGGTCACCGATCCGTTCGCGGCGGCCGAGGTGCTGCGCGGCACGCGGACGGCGACATACGTGGGCAGGACCGAGGTCGCGGGCACCGGGGTGCGGCACTACCGGGGGACGGCCGATCTCGGTGTCGCCGCGAAGCGGGCCTCCGGCGCCAACGAAGAAGCCCTGGCCGCGGCGGCGAAAGGGTTCGCCACGGCCGAGGTGCCGTTCGACGCCTACCTCGACGACGAGGGCCGCATCCGCAAGGTCCGGCACCGGTTCAGCTTCGTGGGCGGCGGGCAGCAGAAGAGCCCCGTCGCCGTCGCCTCGACCACGCTGCTCTACGCTTTCGGGGCTTCGGTGCGCGTACGGTTGCCGGACGACGACGACATCTACGCGGGCAAGATCGCCGAGAACTGACCGGCGTGAACTAGCCCGTCCGTGCCATGCGCGGTGTGTAGGCCGCTCCCTACTCTAGGAAGTCGGTAACGGCAGAGACGAGGTGATGCACGTGGCTCCGGTCGGCGGTACGGCAGTTCAGGACTACGTGGCCCTCGCCGAGATCGAGCTGTGCGGGGAGCTGATCATCGCGGCCTCGGCCGCGCACGAGGAGCGGCTCAGCCTGCAGAGCATCGACGAGGTGCTGAAAGTGGCCGAGGAGCGGGACGCCTCGGCCGCCCGGAGGTAACCGGCTCACGTCCGCAGCATGCGGGCGATCGCCTGGGTCGCCTCCTTGACCTTCGCGTCGATCTCGTCGCCGCCCTTGAGGGCAGCGTCCGCGACGCAGTGGCGCAGGTGCTCCTCCAGCAGCTGCAGGGCGAAGGACTGCAGGGCCTTGGTGGAGGCGGAGACCTGCGTGAGTATGTCGATGCAGTAGACGTCCTCGTCGACCATGCGCTGCAGGCCGCGGATCTGGCCCTCGATGCGGCGCAGGCGCTTGAGGTGTTCGTCCTTCTGCTTGTGGTACCCGTGAACGCCGGTGTCGGTGACATTTCCGACATCGGTGGCGTCGGTCACGTCCGTCATCGGGTCCTCCTGGTGGGCAGTGAGCCGACATATACCCCTGGTGGGTATATGGTACCGAACTTTGCTGGGTATACGGCCCCTCGGACCGCCCCCGTGCTCACCACTGTGCCCGATGGGCGACACTGGGGGGCGGCCCGATAGCCGTGGCCGGATGATGCGCCTAGCATCGGCCTGACCGAAACCGAAGCACCCCGAGGACCCCACGTGCGCTTTCGTCTGACCCCCAGGGAGACGAGCTTCTACGACATGTTCGCCGCTTCCGCGGACAACATCGTCACGGGCTCGAAGCTCCTGATGGAACTGCTCGGGGCGGACGCATCCGCCCGGGCCGAGATCGCAGAGCGTATGCGGGCAGCGGAACACGCAGGTGACGACGCCACGCACGCGATCTTCCACCAGCTGAACTCCTCGTTCATCACGCCGTTCGACCGCGAGGACATCTACTCCCTCGCCTCGTCCCTCGACGACATCATGGACTTCATGGAGGAGGCCGTCGACCTGGTCGTCCTCTACAACGTCGAGGAACTGCCCAAGGGCGTCGACCAGCAGATCGAGGTACTGGCGCGCGCTGCCGAACTGACGGCCGAAGCGATGCCGCATCTGCGCACGATGGAGAACCTCACCGAGTACTGGATCGAGGTCAACCGCCTGGAGAACCAGGCCGACCAGATCCACCGCAAGCTGCTCGCGCACCTCTTCAACGGCAAGTACGACGCCATGGAGGTCCTCAAGCTCAAGCAGATCGTGGACGTCCTGGAAGAGGCGGCGGACGCGTTCGAGCACGTGGCGAACACGGTGGAGACCATCGCCGTCAAGGAGTCCTGAGCCCTACATGGACACCTTCGCTCTGGTCGTGACCATCGCGGTCGCGCTCTTCTTCACGTACACCAACGGCTTCCACGACTCGGCGAACGCGATCGCCACGTCCGTGTCGACGCGGGCTCTGACGCCACGGGCCGCGCTGGCCATGGCCGCGGTGATGAACCTCGCCGGCGCGTTCATGGGCTCGGGGGTCGCCAAGACCGTCAGCGAGGGGCTGATCCAGACGCCCGTCGGGTCGAAGGGGATGGGGATCCTCTTCGCCGCGCTGGTGGGCGCCATCGTCTGGAACCTCATCACCTGGTACTTCGGGCTGCCCTCGTCCTCCTCGCACGCGCTGTTCGGCGGCATGGTGGGAGCGGCGCTGGCCGGCGGCACGACGGTCTACTGGAGCGGGGTGCTGGAGAAGGTCGTCATCCCGATGTTCATCTCTCCCGTGGTCGGTCTGCTGGCCGGTTACCTGGTGATGACCGCGATCATGTGGATCTTCCGCAAGGCCAATCCCCACAAGGCCAAGAGGGGTTTCCGCATAGCCCAGACCGTCTCGGCCGCCGGTATGGCGCTGGGGCACGGTCTGCAGGACGCGCAGAAGACGATGGGCATCGTGGTGATGGCGCTCGTCATCGCGGATGTCGAGGACTACGGCGATCCGATTCCGGTGTGGGTGAAGATCGCCTGTGCGGTGATGCTGTCGCTGGGCACGTACGCCGGTGGCTGGCGGATCATGCGGACGCTGGGGCGGAAGATCATCGAGCTGGACCCGCCGCAGGGGTTCGCGGCGGAGACCACGGGCGCGTCGATCATGTTCACCACGGCGTTCCTGTTCAAGGCGCCGATCTCCACGACGCATGTGATCACTTCCGCGATCATGGGCGTGGGCGCGACGAAGCGCGTGAACGCCGTGCGGTGGGGCGTCGCCAAGAACATCATTCTCGGCTGGTTCATCACGATGCCGGCGGCCGCGCTGGTCGCCGCGGCGTCGTTCGGGATCGTGAACCTGGCGTTTCTGTAGAAACGTGAACCCGGCGTTCCAGTAGACAGCTGAGCGAGTACGCGAAAGGCCCGCCCCTGGGAGTAGGGGCGGGCCCTTTTCGGCCTCGCGGTGGCACCGCCATGCAGCACCGCGAGGAGTCTCGGCGGCGGAGCCGGATCAGCCGAAGCGGCCGGAGATGTAGTCCTCGGTGGCCTGGACCGACGGGTTGGAGAAGATGCGCTCCGTCTCGTCGATCTCGATGAGCTTGCCGGGCTGGCCGACGGCCGCGAGGTTGAAGAACGCCGTGCGGTCGGAGACGCGCGCCGCCTGCTGCATGTTGTGCGTCACGATGACGATCGTGAAGCGCTCCTTGAGCTCGCCGATCAGGTCCTCGATGGCGAGGGTGGAGATCGGGTCGAGCGCCGAGCAGGGCTCGTCCATGAGGAGCACGTTCGGCTCGACCGCGATCGCCCGCGCGATGCACAGCCGCTGCTGCTGACCGCCGGAGAGGCCCGAGCCGGGCTTGTTCAGGCGGTCCTTGACCTCGTTCCAGAGGTTCGCGCCCTTGAGGGAGCGCTCGACGATGTCGGCGAGCTCGTTCTTCCGGTAGCTGCCGTTCAGCCGCAGGCCCGCCGCCACGTTGTCGAAGATCGACATCGTGGGGAACGGGTTCGGCCGCTGGAACACCATGCCGACCTCACGGCGCACGGACACCGGGTCGATGCCCGTGCCGTAGAGGTCCTCGTCGTCCAGGAGCACCTTGCCCTCGACCCGGCCGCCGGACGTCACCTCGTGCATGCGGTTCAGCGTGCGCAGGAACGTCGACTTGCCGCAGCCGGAGGGGCCGATGAACGCCGTCACCGAGCGCGGCTCGACGGTCATCGAGATGTCCTCGATCGCCTTGTGGGAGCCGTAGTAGGCGGTCAGTCCGCTTACGTCGATTCGCTTGGCCATGATTACTTCACTTCCAGACAGTCAGATCAGTCGCTGTGGCCGCAGTCAGCGACCGGTCTTCGGGGCCTTCCAGCGGGCGATTCCGCGGGCCACCAGGTTCAGGATCATCACGAAGGCGATCAGGGTGAGCGACGCCGCCCAGGCACGGTCGTACGCCGCACCGGAGCCCGCGCTGTTGGCCCACTGCTGGTAGATGTACAGCGGCAGTGAGGCCTGCGCACCCTCGAACGGGTTCGGGTTGATCAAGGGGTTGCCCCACACCAGCAGCAGGACCGGGGCGGTCTCGCCGGCGATGCGGGCGATCGACAGCATGATGCCCGTGGTGATGCCGCCGATAGAGGTCGGCAGGACCACCTTCAGGATGGTGCGCCACTTCGGGACGCCGAGCGCCAGGGAGGCCTCGCGCAGCTCGTTCGGGACGAGCTTGAGCATCTCCTCCGTGGAGCGGACGACGACCGGCATCATCAGGATGGCCAGGGCCAGCGAGCCGGCGAAGCCGAAGGGCTGCATCTCGAAGATCAGCATGAGGCTGAGGATGAACAGACCCGCGACGATCGACGGGATGCCGGTCATGACGTCGACGAAGAACGTGATGGCCTTGGAGAGCTTGCCCTGGCCGTACTCCACGAGGTAGATCGCGGTGAGCACGCCGATCGGCGCGGCGATCAGTGTGGCGAGACCGACCTGCTCCAGGGTGCCGAGGATGGCGTGGTAGATGCCGCCGCCGGGCTCGGTGTCGGCGACGATGCCCATGGAGTGCGTCAGGAAGTAGACGTCGAGGACCTTCACACCGCGCGTGATCGTCGACCACACCAGCGAGGCCAGCGGGATGACGGCGAGCAGGAAGGCGACCCAGACGAGGGAGGTCGCGATGCGGTCCTTGGCCTGTCGCTTGCCCTCGACGGCCGTGGCGATGGCGTACGTGCCGACGACGTAGAGGATCGCGGCGATCAGGCCCCACTGGACGCGGCTGTCCAGGCCGGCGCCGAGGCCGATGCCGATCGCGACGGCGACGGAGCCGGCGGCGATGGCGTAGGGGGACCACTTGGGCAGGCGGGCGCCGCGCAGGGTGCTGGGGCCCTTCGGGGTGATGGATGCGGTGCTCATGCGTTGGCCCCCGAGTACTCCTTGCGGCGGGCGATGATCGCGCGGGCCGCGCCGTTGACCACCAGGGTGATGACGAACAGGACCAGACCGGAGGCGATCAGCGCGTCCTGGCCGAAGACACTGGCCTCACCGAACTTGCTGGCGATGTTCTGCGCGAACGTGCCGCCGCCCGGGTTGAGCAGGCTGGCCTGGATGTCGAAGGTCGGGGAGAGCACGGTGGCGACGGCCATCGTCTCGCCGAGGGCGCGGCCGAGGCCGAGCATCGAGGCGGAGATGACGCCGGAGCGGCCGAAGGGAATGACCGCCATGCGGATCACTTCCCAGCGGGTGGCGCCGAGCGCCAGGGCCGCTTCCTCATGCATCTGCGGGACCTGGCGGAAGACCTCGCGGCTCACGTTGGTGATGATCGGCAGGATCATGATCGCGAGCAGGATGCCGACGGTCAGCATCGAGCGGGCGGGGCCGCCCTCCCAGGAGAAGAGGCCGGTCCAGCCGAGGTAGTTGTTCAGCCAGCCGAAGAGGCCGTTCATGTTCGGCACGAGGATCAGGGCGCCCCACAGGCCGTAGACGATGGACGGCACGGCGGCGAGCAGGTCGATCACGTAGGCGATCGGGCCGCTCAGCTTGCGCGGGGCGTAGTGCGTGAGGAACAGCGCGATGGCGACGGCGATCGGGACCGCGATGACCATGGCGATGATCGAGGAGACCACCGTGCCGAAGGCCAGGACGGCGATGCCGAAGACCGGCGGGGTGGCGTTGGTGTCCCACTGGAAGGTGGTGAGGAAGTTGCCCTCATCCTTGCTGATCGCGAGGGAGGCGCGGTAGGTGAGGAAGGCCGCGATCGCGGCCATGATCACCAGCAGCAGGATGCCGGAGCCGCGGGACAGACCGAGGAAGATCCGGTCTCCGGGCCGGGTGACCCCGCGCGCGGCGCGCTTGTCGGCGGTGGGCTGTGGTGCGGGGGGAGGTGCGTCGGTTATCTGCGTTGATGTGTCCATCAGGTTCTCCGGTCTGCGGAGCCGTGCGCGCTGTGCGGCGGCTCTGCGGAGCCGTACGGGACGTACGGCCACTGGCGGCGGTGCACCGGACGGTGCGGCCCGCTGTCTCTTATACACATC
>NZ_JBSHKH010000120.1:0-25640 GCF_053643595.1 Streptomyces sp. NPDC055506
CGACGGACACCCCCCGGCGCGGCCCCGACCCACCACCCGGCGATAGGCGCTACGCACACCCCCACCCACCCGCACAGGCGCCGCAGGCACCCGGCCCCCCGGCTACGCTGCGAGTCATGACACCAGCCGCCCCCACCCCCGCCTACCGGCGACTCAGCGTCGAGGAACGCCGCAGCCAGCTGCTCACCTCCGCGCTGTCGCTCTTCGCGCACCGCGCCCCGGAGGACGTCTCCCTGGACGACGTGGCGGAGGCGGCGGGGGTGTCACGCCCCCTGGTGTACCGGTACTTCCCCGGCGGCAAGCAGCAGCTCTACGAGGCCGCCCTCCGCTCCGCCGCCGACGAGCTCCGGACCTGCTTCGACGAACCCCGCGAGGGCCCCCTCCTCCCCCGCCTGTCCCGCGCCCTCGACCGCTACCTCGCCTTCGTCGACCAGCACGACGCCGGCTTCAGCGCCCTCCTCCAGGGTGGCAGCGTCGTAGAGACCTCACGGACCACCGCCATCGTCGACGGCGTACGCCGCGCCGCCGCCGAGCACATCGTCAGGCACCTGGAGGTCACCACCCCGGGCCCCCGCCTGCGCATGACCATCCGCATGTGGATCACGGCCGTGGAGGCCTCGTCGCTCATCTGGCTCGACGAGGACAAGCAGCCCCCCGCCGAGGACCTCCGCGACTGGCTCGTCGAGCAGTTCGTGGCCATGCTGTCGGTGACCGCCCGCCGGGACCCGCAGACCGACGCCCTGGTCCAGGCACTCGCCGAGGATGTCCCACACTGATCCGGTGAAGAGCGAAGACACCCCCTTCGAGGGCGGCCCCATGGACGGCAGGGTCCTGCCCGTCCTGCTCGGCATCACCGGCCACCCGCCCAAGACGTACCGCATCCCCGTCCCGGACCCGGCCGGCGGCCCGCCCACCGTGCTCGTCTACCGCCGCGTACCCCGCGGACCGGGCAGGGTCGGCCTGACCAACCGCTGGAAGTACGAGTACGCCCCAGAGGGCGTCCCGCCCCGGCGGCTCACATGGCCCTGGTCGAAGCCACACGCCACGCCGCCCGGCAAGCGGGACGACGCCGACGGGTGACCCTGTTGCGCCGAACCGCGCAGGCTTACCGCACACACCACCCCGCACCCCTCATCCTCACGATGTCCGGTGGCCGAAGGGCCGCCCCCGCATCGGAGGTGATGGCATGTCAGGAACCCTTCTGCGTCTGGCCTGTACGGCGGCGTTGGCAGCGACAACCGTCCTCGCACCCGTTCCCGCCCCCGCCACAGCCGCCCCGAAACCCGACCCCGGACCACCCCCCGCCTCCCTCGCCTACCTCCTGACGGACCTTCAGCGCCTGTACCGCAAGGCCGAGCAGGCCACCGAGGCCTACAACGCCACCGAAGAGAAGCTGAAGAAGCAGCGCGCCGAGACCGACCGCCTGAACCGCGCCCTCGCCCGCGCCCGGCTCTCCCTGCACGACAGCCGGGCCGAGGTCGGCCGCCTGGCCCGGCAGCAGTACCAGAGCAGCACCGACATCTCTCCGTACGTACAACTGCTCCTGGCCCGCGACCCCCAGCACGCGATCGACCAGGGCCATGTGATCGGAAGGATCGCCCGGGAACGGGCCGACACGATCAACCGCCTGACGGGCGACGAGCGCAAGGCCGACGACCTGGCCCGCAAGGCCCGCAAGGCCTTGGACGACCAGCTCACCCTCACCGATCAGCGGAAGAAGGAACGAGACCAGGTCGTCAAACGCCTGCACGACGTGGAGGACCTGCTCGCCACCCTCAGCCGCGACCAGCTGGCCGCCCTGGCCGAGTTCGAGAAGAACGGCATCACGAAGGCCCAGAAGAAATTCATGGCGTCCGGCGCACTCAGCAGCGCCCGCAGACCGTCAGCGGAGGGCGACCGAGCCCTGCGCTACGTCGTCCGGCAGCTCGGCAAGCCGTACGAGTGGGGCGCGGAGGGCCCGAAGTCGTACGACTGCTCGGGCCTGACCTCGCAGGCCTGGGCGGAGGCCGGGTCGCCCATCCCCCGGACCAGCCAGGAGCAGTGGAAGCGGCTGAAGCGGATCCCGCTCGCCGAGCTGCGCCCGGGAGACCTGGTCGTCTACTTCCCCGAGGCCACGCATGTGGCGATGTACCTCGGCGACGGCATGGTCGTACAGGCACCCCGCCCGGGCGCGAAGGTGAAGGTGTCACCGATCGCGGCCAACCCGCTCCTGGGCGCCGTACGCCCGGACCCGGCCGGGAAGCCCCTGCGGCGGTACGCGCCGCCGAAGCTTCCCGAGGGCGCCACGGACGGGTCGGACGAGGGATACGATCGTTAGACCGTGAGGGCCTGTCGCCCTACGCCGCGCCCGCGCCGGACAGCTCGGCCAGGTAGGCCTGGGTCTTCTCCGGCTCGTAGAAGAAGTTCTCGAAGTCGGCCGGGTCGTTGAAGCCGTTGGCGAAGCGGTCGGCGGCCGGCTGGAGCTCGCCGGCGGCGCCGATGAGGTTCAGGATGTGCTCCGGCGGCGGGGCGAGCATCGCGTTGGTCCACTTGGTGACGTGCTGGGCGGTGTCCCAGTAGCGGTCGAAGGCGGACCGCATCCACTCCTCGTCGAACGGCTTGTCACCGTGCTCGACGATCGCGGAGAGGTACGCGGCGGCGCACTTGGACGCCGAGTTGGAGCCCTGTCCGGTGATCGGGTCGTTCGCGACGACGACGTCCGCCACACCCAGCACGAGACCGCCGCTGGGGAGGCGGCCGACGGGGTTGCGGACGGTGGGGGCGTAGCGGCCGGCCAGCGTGCCGCCCGCGTCGGTCAGCTCGACCTTGGTGGCCCGCGCGTACTCCCAGGGGACGTACCGCTCCATGAGTTCCAGGGTCAGGGAGAGGTGCTCCGCCGGGTCCTTGACGCCGCCGAAGGCGTCGAGCGGGCCGCCGGGTATGCCTTCCCAGAACAGGATGTCGGCGCGGCCGGAGGTGGTCAGGGTGGGCATGACGAACAGTTCGCCGACGCCCGGCACGAGGTTGCAGCGGACCCCTTCGGTGTCCGGGTGCTCGGGGCGCGGGCCCAGACCGTGGACGTACGACACGGCCAGCGCGCGCTGCGGCTCGCTGTAGGGGGACCGCTCCGCGTCCCGGCCGAACATCTGGACCAGCTCGCCCTTGCCGGCCGCGACCAGCACCAGGTCGTAGGTGCGGGAGAAGTAGTCGAGGTCGCCGACGGCCGCGCCGTGGATGACGAGCTGGCCGCCGCGCTGCGCGAACGTCTCCATCCAGCCGGCCATCTTCACGCGCTGGTCGATCGACTGCGCGAACCCGTCGAGCCTGCCCAGCCAGTCGATCGCACGCGCCGCGGGACCCTCGGCCCAGGAGCCGGGGGCGGCGACCGAGACGCCGAGTCCTTCGATCTTCGGGGCCTGGGACTCCCAGAAGTTCAGCTGGAGATCGCGCTCGTGCTGCAGTGCCGTGTGGAACATGCACTGCGTCGACATGACCCGGCCGGTACGGATCTCGTCCGCCGTCCGGTTGGACATCAGGGTGACCTCGTACCCCTGCGACTGGAGGCCGAGAGCTATCTGGAGTCCGGACTGACCGGCTCCGACGACGAGTATCTTCCGCATGCGGGGCTGTCCTCTTACTCGGGGGTTTCGTCGAGCGCGTGGCCCACCAGGGCCAGGAGGGTCTCGATCACGGAGATCCGGCGACGCGCGTCCATGATCATGACAGGTATGTGTCGCGGGATGGTCAAGGCCTCCCGCACATCCTCCGGCTCGAAGAGCTCGCTGTCGTCGAAGTGGTTGACCGCGACCACGTACGGCAGCCCGGAACTCTCGAAGTAGTCCAGTACCGGGAAGCAGTCCTTCAGCCGCCGTGTGTCGGCCAGGACGACCGCGCCGATGGCGCCGCGCACGATGTCGTCCCACATGAACCAGAACCGCTGCTGGCCGGGCGTGCCGAACAGGTAGAGCACCAGGTCGTCGTCGAGCGTGAGGCGCCCGAAGTCCATGGCCACGGTGGTGGTGGTCTTGCCCGGTGTGTCGGTGAGGTCGTCGGTGGCCTCGCTCGCCTCGGTCATCAGCGCCTCGGTCTGCAGGGGCGTGATCTCCGAGACGGCGGTGACCAGGGTGGTCTTGCCCACGCCGAAGCCGCCCGCCACCACGATCTTCGTGGCGATGGGTGCGCGGGTACGGTCCGTCTCCCAGGCGTGCATGCTCGCGTCGGGCTGGACGAACGGGGATGTTGCGGAGACGCCGTGAGCGGCGTCAGAGACGACGGAGTCCACTCAGCACCCTTTCCAGCAGAGCTCGGTCCGGGCGGCCCGTGCCGTGGCCGGTTCCCGTTCCGTACACACGAATCTTTCCCTGGTCCGCGAGGTCGCTGAGGAGCACGCGGACCACGCCGAGCGGCATCTTCAGCAGCGCGGCGATCTCGGCCACCGTACGCATCCGGCGGCACAGTTCGACGATGGCCTGGAGCTCCGGCATCACGCGGGTGGAGAGGGAGCCGTTGCTCAGTTCCCGGCGCTCCTCCGGGGCCTCCAGCGCGGCCGTGCTCGCCACGAACGTCTCCACCAGGAGGACGTGGCCGAACCGGGTGCGGCCGCCGGTCAGCGAGTAGGGGCGGACCCGGGCGGGTTTGCGGTCACCGCCGCGGACCGGGAGGTGATGCTTGGGCGTACTGCTCATCGGGCACTCCCCGTCGTCTGGGACCGCTCCAGGGAACTACGGAGCTCGCTGCGGAGTTCGGGCGTCAGGACATGGCCGGCGCGGCCGACGAACAGGGCCATGTGGTACGCCACCACGCTCATGTCGCACTCCGCGGAGCCGTGGACGCCGAGCAGCGAGCCGTCGCTGATCGACATGACGAACAGGCTGCCCTCGTCCATCGCGACCATCGTGTGCCTGACCCCGCCGAAGTCCATCAGCTTGGCGGCGCCGACGGTGAGGCTGCCGATGCCGGAGACGATGGTGGCCAGGTCGGCGGCTGAGCCGCGCGGGCCGGTCCGCTTGGTTCCGCGGGCCTGCAGGGCTTCCCTGGCCTGCCGGTTGCGGTGGTCGTCCGAGGAGAGCAGGAGCAGTCCGTCGGAGGAGACGACCGCGACCGAGAGGATGCCGGGTACCTCCTCGACGAGGTTGGTCAGCAGCCAGTGCAGGTTGCGGGCCTCACTGCTCAGCCCGATCAGTCCGAAGGTACTGGGAGCGGTCAACTGCTTGCCTCCTCGGCTGTGCCCCCCGTGGCTTCTTCGGATTCAGCTGGTCCTGATGTGCCGGTGACCGGCCGCTTGTGCGAGGCCGTCTGCTCGGCGATCTCCGCCTCCACCTCGCGGTAGCCGGCCTGGGCGCCCTGGCGGAAGCCGCCGAGGCGGCGGCGGAGGGCCGCGGCGTCCACGGAGCCGGTCCGCTGGCGCGGGGCCTGGGCCTGGGCAGTGATCTTGGGAGTCCGCTTGGGGAGGCCCTTGTCGGTGACGCGTTCGTGCTCGACGTCGGCCTCGGCTTCGCCTTCGGCGATTTCGTTCCCACCCGCACCCCCCGTGCGGGTTTCATGGTCGAGCGCGGGTGGCCCTTGTGGGGCCACATCGCCGTCGGCGGCCACCGGATCGTGCCGCGTCGGCTCCGGTTCGCCCTGCGGCACCGGGGCCAACAGCTCCATCGTGGTCTCGGCAGGGGTTTCCGCCGGTGCCGCCGGAACCTCGGGCTCCGCGGGCACCTCGGGCTCCGCCGGTGCCTCGGCTTCCGCCGGCTCCGGGTGCCCGGCGGCCTCCGCCGCCTCGTCCCGCCGTACCGCCTTCTCCGCCAGTGCCACCAAGGGGTCCCCGCCGCCGGCGCGGCCGTGCAGGACGTTGGAGTTGGCCTCGGCGTCGGCGCCCGGGAAGGAGACGGTGTGGCTCGTGGCGGAGAGCGGGCCGGAGGCCGGGACGGCCGCGTGCGGGGCGGCGGCGAACAGGTTGCGGGGCAGGACGACGACCGCCGCGACACCGCCCTGCTTCTGCTCGCGCAACTGCACGCGCACCCCGTGCCGGTGGGCGAGGCGGGCCACGACGTACAGGCCGAGCCCGAGACCGTCCTCGCCCTCCTGGTCGTAGGGCGCCTCCGGGTCGAAGTCGGCGAGGCGGGAGTTCAGGCGCTCCAGCCGGTCCCCGGTCATGCCGATGCCCTCGTCCTGGACGGAGAGCATGACCTCGCCGTTCTCCAGCAGCCAGCCGGAGACCTCGACGGGCTGGTCGGGCGGGGAGAACGACGTGGCGTTCTCCATGAGTTCGGCCAGCAGGTGGGAGAGGTCGTCCGCGGCGAACCCGGCGATGTGCGCGTGCGGCGGCAGGGCGGCGATACGGACCCGCTCGTACCGCTCGATCTCGCTCACCGCGGCGCGGACGATGTCCACGAGCGGCACGGGCCCGGCGGCGTGCTGGACGTGCTCGGTACCCGCGAGGACCAGGAGGTTCTCGCTGTGCCGGCGCATGACCGTCGCGAAGTGGTCCAGCTTGAACAGGGTGGCGAGCCGGTCCGGGTCCTGCTCGCGCTCCTCCAGGTTCTCGATGACGGCCAGTTGCCGCTCGACCAGTCCGAGGGTGCGCAGTGCGAGGTTGACGAACGTACCGCCGATGGCCGTGCGCACCCGCTCCAGCTGGGCGGCGGACTCGGCGAGTTCGCCGCGCAGTTCCTCGCGCGCGTCGGCCATCTTCTGGCGCTGGCCGACGAGGTGCTTGCGGTCGGACTCCAGCGTGGTGATCCGCTCGGTCAGGGCGGCCGCGTGCCCGTGCAGGGCGTTGACGGAGCGGACGACCTGGGCGAACTCGTCGTTGCGGCCGGTGAACTTGACCGGTTCCTCGCCCGCCGGGTCCTCGGCCTCGGCGAGGCGCTTCGACCCCAGCCGCAGGACCGCGAGGGGCCGGGTGAGGCTGCGGGCCATGCCCGTGGCGACGCCGACGGCGAGCAGCATCAGGGCGCCGAGGACGGCGATGCGGATCTCCAGCGCGGTGACGTCGTCGTCGCGCAGCGCCTCGAGGTCCTTGGTGCTCCGGTCGTAGAGGGCGGACTCCACGCCGCGCATCAGGTCGACCCGGGCCGAGAGGGCCGCATCCAGCCGCTTCGTGTTGACGGAGAGCTCGCCTCCCGACAGCGTCGGCTGGTCGGTGAGGGCGGCGAGGTACTTCTCGGCGGAGTTGACCTCGGTGCCGGTGACCGTGGAGTCGAACGAGGTGCGGGCCGTCTTGGGCGCGGTGTCGCGGAAGTCGGCCAGCGCCGCGTCGGAGCGCAGCCGCGCCTGCTGGGCGGCGGCGCTCAGGGCGTCGCGCTGCCGGGCGTCGGCGTCGGAGGAGGTCTCGGTCGGCAGGCCGGTGACCGGGTCGATCGTCTCGGTGCCGCGCGGCACGCTGAGGGCGGCGAGCAGCAGCCCACGGGCAGCGGCGGCCTGCTGGACGGCGGAGTCCAGCTCGGCCCGGGCGTAGGCGCCGGAGCCCGCGCGGGGCGGCGTCTGCTGCGCCAGCTGCTCGGCGAGCCGGTGGAGTTGGGTGATGGCGGTGGAGTACGCCTGGTGTGCTTCGAGCGCGTTGCTCTTGCCGGTGAGCGCCGCCCGGCGGACGGCGGCGATGTCGTCGAGGTCCGAGCGCAGCGAGGCGGGCGTGTCGGTGTCGGCCCGCAACTCCTCGACCTGCCGGTCCACGCGGGCGCTGCGCTGCTCGGAGGGCGCCTTGTCCTTGGGGCGGCCGGCGGCTATGTAGGAGGTGACGTCGTCCCGCTCGTCCGCGAGGGAGTGCGCGAGCCCGAGAGCGTCCTGCGTCTGCTCCGCGAGCGTCACCAGCTCCTGCGAGTCGTGGAGCTGCCCGGAGGCGGCCAGCACGGACGGGGTACCGGCGCCGGCGATGGCCGCGGCGACCACGGCCACGGCGACGATGAGCCGGTTTCGTACGTGCGTGGGGCGGCCCTTGCCGGTGGAGGGCGTCGGCTCAGTGCCCTGAGCGGGGGCCGTCTGCTTGCCTGTACGACGAGGCCGCGTCTTCTGCACCGGTGCTCGCATTCCTGACTCGTGAACCCATGGGCCCGGGTGACGTTCCGTCAACTGGCGCGTACTCCCGGTACACTTCCCGACCCTCCCAGCGCCGGTGGCCAGCGCACGTGCATCACCTGACCCGCCACCCGAAGGAGTGAACCCCGGGCAAGAGTTGAGGGGCAAGTTCCGCTGGCCCTTGCAGCGGCCGTGCGCGGTACGCCGGTTGGACGTCGGCGGCGGGCGGTGGCAATATTCGCCGCCACGCCTTCCCGGAGCAAAGCATTCCATCCCAAAACAGGCGTCTGACCTGCGCGGCCGCACTGATCTCGCAACTATTGCCAGCCTTTTGCGACCCTTGTGAAGGGCTCGTGCAGACTGGCTGGATGCGCACTGAACTCGCCTCGGAGCCGGGAGACGCCGACCGCCCCAACGAGGACTTCGCCAGTGTCGGACTACCGGCCTCCGGACAGGGCGGTTCGGTCGTCGTCCTGGACGGCGTCACGCCACCGAAGGACGGGACGGGCTGTCTGCATTCCGTCCCCTGGTTCACCGCACGCCTCGGCGGAGCTCTGACCGAACTGACCGTTTCACTCCCGGATGCTCCCCTGGTCGACGCCTTGTCCCGCGCCATCGCGCGTACCTCCGAGGCGCACGCCGCAACCTGTGACCTTTCTCACCCCCGGACACCACAGGCCACCGTGGTCGTGGCCCGCTGGACACCGGCCACGGTGGAGTACCTGGTGCTCTCGGACTCCGCCCTCCTCCTGGAGTCCCCCGACGGCGTGGTGACGCCCGTCCTCGACAACCGCCTCTCCCTACTCCCCCGCTCGGCCCTGGCCACGGACGCGCTGGTGGACTCCACGGTCCGCAACAAGGAGGGCGGCTTCTTCACCGCGGCCGCCGACCCCTCGGTGGCCCGGCGGGCGGTGACCGGAACGGTGCCCCGCCACGAGGTACGCGCCCTGGCCGCCCTGACGGACGGCGCCGGCCGCTGGGTGGAGAGGTTCGAGGAGGGCGACTGGACGGACTGCTTCCACCTGGTGCGCAAGGAGGGCCCCCAGACACTGGTGGACCGCGTACGGGCGCTGGAGCGGGGGGACACCGCCAGGACGTTCCTGGGCCGGAGCAAGACACACGACGACGCGACGGTCGTCTTCGTCGAGTTCTAGGGCCCTTCTGATGGATCTCCGCGGCGTCGCGACGCCCGGCACGCACTCCCCCACTCTCGGCTTCGCTCGAGCGGGGGGACCCCCATGCCGCACGGTGCGCAGGGCCGGGGCTCGGGCGCCGGGCGCTACTTCTCCATGCCGCGGTTGAGCTGGTGCAGCAGCCGGGCCAGCTCCGTGACCTCGTGGGTGTCCCAGTCGGCCAGGCGGCCGGCGTAGCGGGCCCGGCGGGCCTCCCGCACCCGGCGGACCCGGTCGTGGCCCTCCTGGGTGAGGGCGACGAGCCAGGCACGGCCGTCGGCGGGGTCGGGCTCGCGCGCCACCAGCCCGAGTTCCTCCAGGGCGCGCAGCTGGCGGGACATCGTGGCCTTGCCGACGCCGATGTAGCCGGCGAGCTCGGTGGCCCGCTGGCTGCCGCACTCGTCGAGCCGGACGAGGAGCCCGTACGCGGACGACTCCAGGTCGGGATGGACCTCGCGGGCCATCTCGCCCTGGTTGGCCCGGGCACGCCGCAGCAGCACGGTCAGCTCACGCTCCAGCGCGAGGAAGGCGGGCTGGTCCACACCGCTCGCGGCCAGGGCGGATTCGCCTCCCGGTCCGTCGCCGTTCCCGTTGTCCTGCACGTCAGCCCCTGCCTCGGTATCGCCCCGTACTGAGATTTTCCGTCACCTGCCGTCATCACCGCAGTTCGGCAAGTATTCCGCAGGTCACGGCACGCCTGTACACAGGGCCACCACACGGTGAAGGGCCACCGCACGGTGAAGGCCCGGGCCTCCCTCACGAGAACCCGGGCCTTCCCCTATCCGGTCACGCCCGTCACGCCGCGACCGGAACCTCAGGCGCCGCCCCGTTCGTCGCGGGCGCGAGCGCCAGCTCCAGGACCTGGCGGACGTCGGTCACGGCGTGGACGTCGAGCCTGTCCAGCACCTCGGCCGGGACGTCGTCCAGGTCGGGCTCGTTGCGCTTGGGGATGATCACGGTGGTGACTCCTGCGCGATGGGCGGCCAGCAGCTTCTGCTTCACACCGCCGATCGGCAGGACCCGCCCGGTGAGCGAGACCTCGCCGGTCATCGCCACGTCCGTGCGGACCAGCCGGCCGGACAGCAGGGACGCGAGGGCCGTGGTCATGGTGATGCCGGCGCTGGGGCCGTCCTTGGGGACCGCGCCCGCCGGGAAGTGGATGTGCACGCCCCGGTCCTTGAGATCACCCACCGGCAGTTCGAGCTCGGCACCGCGGGAGCGCAGGAAGCTCAGCGCGATCTGCGCGGACTCCTTCATCACGTCGCCCAGCTGGCCGGTCAGGGTCAGTCCGGCCGCGCCCGTCTCCGGGTCGGCCAGCGACGCCTCCACGTACAGCACGTCACCGCCCGCTCCCGTCACCGCGAGCCCGGTCGCCACGCCCGGCACCGACGTCCGGCGCTCCGCCGGCTCCTGCGCGGACTCGGGCACATGATGCGGCCGGCCGATCAGCGCCCGCAGATCCCCGTCCGTGACGGTGTACGGCAGTTCCCGCTCGCCCAGTTCGTGCTGGGCCGCGACCTTGCGCAGCAGCCGTGCGACGGACCGCTCCAGATTCCGGACGCCCGCCTCGCGGGTGTACTCACCGGCGAGCTTGCGCAGCGCGCTCTCGTCGACGGTCACCTCGTCCGCGGCGAGCCCGGCCCGCTCCAGCTGGCGCGGCAGCAGGTGGTCGCGGGCGATGACGACCTTCTCGTCCTCGGTGTAGCCGTCCAGGCGGACGATCTCCATCCGGTCGGCCAGGGCCTCCGGGATGGCCTCCAGCACGTTGGCGGTGGCCAGGAAGACGACGTCCGACAGATCCAGCTCGACCTCCAGGTAGTGGTCCCGGAAGGTGTGGTTCTGCGCCGGGTCGAGGACTTCGAGGAGGGCGGCCGCCGGGTCGCCCCGGAAGTCCGAGCCCACCTTGTCGATCTCGTCGAGCAGCACGACCGGGTTCATCGACCCGGCCTCCTTGATGGCCCGGACGACCCGGCCGGGCAGCGCGCCGACGTACGTACGCCGGTGACCGCGGATCTCGGCCTCGTCGCGCACACCGCCGAGGGCGACGCGCACGAACTTGCGGCCCATCGCGTGGGCGACGGACTCACCGAGGCTGGTCTTGCCGACGCCGGGCGGGCCCACGAGGGCGAGCACGGCACCGCCGCGCCGCCCGCCGACCACGCCAAGGCCCCGGTCGGTACGCCGCTTGCGCACCGCGAGGTACTCGGTGATCCGCTCCTTCACGTCCTCCAGGCCCGCGTGCTCGGCGTCGAGGACGGCCTGGGCGCCCTGGATGTCGTACGCGTCCTCGGTGCGCTCGTTCCACGGCATCTCCAGGACCGTGTCGAGCCAGGTGCGGATCCACGAGCCCTCGGGCGACTGGTCGGAGGAGCGCTCCAGCTTGTCGACCTCCTTGAGCGCGGCCTCGCGGACGTGTCCGGGCAGGTCGGCGGCCTCCACACGGGTGCGGTAGTCGTCGGACTCCTCGCCGTCCTGCTCGCCGTTCAGCTCGCGCAGCTCCTTGCGGACGGCTTCCAGCTGACGCCGCAGCAGGAACTCGCGCTGCTGCTTGTCGACGCCCTCCTGGACGTCCTTGGCGATGGACTCGGCCACGTCCTGCTCGGCGAGGTGGTCGCGCAGCTGCTGGGCGGCGAGCTTCAGCCGGGCCACCGGGTCGGTGGTCTCCAGCAGCTCGATCTTCTGGTCGGTGGTCAGGAACGGCGAGTAGCCGGAGTTGTCTGCGAGTGCCGAGACGTCGTCGATGGCCTGGACCCGGTCGACGACCTGCCACGCGCCGCGACCTCGCAGCCACGCGGTGGCGAGGGCCTTGTACTCCTTGACCAGTTCGGCGACCTGGCCGGGCAGGGGATCCGGCACGGACTCGTCGAGGTGGGTGCCCTCGACCCAGAGGGCGGCGCCGGGACCCGTGGTCCCCGCCCCGATGCGCACCCGGCCCCGGCCGCGGATCAAGGCGCCCGGGTCGCCGTCGGCGAGCCTGCCGACCTGCTCGACGGTGCCGAGGACACCGGTGTTCGCGTACGTCCCGTCGATCCGTGGCACCAGGAGTACCCGGGGCTTCCCCGGTGTTGACCTCGCAGCGGCCTGAGCGGCCTCCACCGCGGCACGGACCTCGGAGTCGCTCAGGTCGAGCGGGACCACCATCCCGGGCAGCACGACCTCGCCGTCGAGCGGCAGCACGGGCAGGGTGAGCGATGTGAACGCCTTGGACTCAGCAGCCATGATCTCCCCTTCGGCAGTCAAGTTGAGCTATGCCGACTCAATGCACGGGAGCTGCCGGATGTTCCCCTACCGCCGTTCGCTGTGAGCGATCACTTACGAGGCGCTGGTCCGGGAGGTCGCGAGGGGCTTCGCGCGCCACCGTCGGAGCACCGGCCAGGCCGCGATACCGATGGCCAGGGCGATCAGGTGCCCCCAGTTCGTCATCGGGTCGGTGAAGGCGAGGAGGTCCTGGAGGAGCATCCCGCCGAAGACGGCCAGCAGCGGAACGCGCAGCCAGGGGGACAACAGGCCGGCGAGGGCGCCGGTGCCGGCCGCGACGCCGAAGCTGACGCCGTAGTCGAGGCGGTGCAGCGAACTGTCGGGGAGGTGCCCGGCCAGCACCGCGAGCCCCACCGGGACCTCGGTCGCCAGGGTGGCCAGGACATGCCCGAGCAGGAAGACACCGGCCGTGCGCAGGCCCCCGATCCGCCGTTCCAGCGCGGTCAGCACCAGCACGAACCCGATCGTGAACGGCGAGGCCACCCCGCCCGCGACCCACAGCGCGCTGCCGACCAGCACCAGCCCCGGCGTCCGCACCAGGTGCGCCACATCGGTACTGGAGGCCTGGAGCAGGGCATGGACCAGCGCGGGGTCCGCGTACGCGGAGATCAGCGAGGTGACACAGAGCACGACCGCGTACCCGAACGTGAACGGCATGCCCGTCGGTGTGGGCAGCAGCCGCCAGGGCCGCGGCACCCGGAGCCGGGGCTCCCGCACCGGGACGGACTCCCCTGCGCCCTCTCGCGGACCCCGCTGCCTCGGAACCCCGTCCAGGAGCCCCGGCACATCGGACACGGGCGCGCCCGTCCGCGTCGTCACGGCCGTCTCGTCGGGCGGCGCGGTGCGTTCCACAACGGGCGCTCCTTCCGTCATGCCCCAGCCTTCGCGTACCTCTGCCCCACTGTCTGTGACCGGCGCCACGCCAGAGCCGATTCACAGCAACCCGAAAGCCGTACACCGCGTCCCAGCCGGGCCGCTCCGTAATTCTTGGCGCCGGGCACCCCGTACCTGCCAGGATGCTCTGATGCCCACCTCGAACGACACGCCCGATGTACTGGACCGTCGCGAGGGCCCGCACGGTGAGGTCGTGCTGCGGCGGCACGGAGACCGGCTGGAGATCATCGCGAACGGCTGCTTCCTGATGGACACCTCCGACGGCCGCTCGGAGCGGCGGCTGGTCGACGCGGCCCTGGACGCCCTGGCCGGCCGGGACCGCCCGGACGTCCTGATCGGCGGACTCGGCGTCGGTTTCTCCCTCGCCCACGCGGCGGCGGACGCCCGCTGGGGTGGGATCACGGTCGTGGAACGCGAGCACGCGATTGTCGAATGGCACCTCGGAGGTCCGCTCTCCGAGTTCTCCGCCGAGGCCCTTGCCGACCCCCGCGCGAAAATCGTCGAAGCCGATCTCGTGGCGTACGTCAATGAGACATCCGACACGTTCGACGCCCTGTGTCTCGACATCGACAACGGCCCCGGCTGGACCGTCACGGAGGGCAACGGAAATCTCTACTCGGAAGCCGGACTGGCAAGCTGCGCAAGGGTGTTGAGACCCGGCGGGGTACTCGCCGTCTGGTCCGCCCAGCCCTCGCCGGAATTCGAAGAAACCTTGCGGAATGCCGGGTTCCAACGGGTGCGTACCGAAGAGATCCCGGTTGCCCGGGGCGTTCCCGACGTCGTACACCTCGGCATCCGCCCTGGATAGCAAAGGCGTGCTGACTCCCCGTACGCTGCTCCTCTGACGCCGATCATTCAAGCGTCAATCGCACACCATGCGCAGGCACAGCCAGTGAGGAATCACCCCACTGATTCCGGAAAGCACACCCCAGGGGCGGGCGATGGAGCAGACACAGACCTCCCACAACGGTTCGGCGACGGCTACCCCGGGCGCGCAGCGCCGGGTTCTCGTCGTCGAGGACGACGCCACGATCGTGGACGCCATCGCGACCCGCCTGCGAGCCGAGGGATTCCTCGTGCAAACGGCGGGCGACGGTCCGGCGGCGGTCGACACGGCCGAGGCCTGGCAGCCCGACCTGCTGATCCTCGACATCATGCTGCCCGGCTTCGACGGTCTGGAGGTCTGCCGGCGTGTGCAGGCCGCCCGGCCGGTGCCGGTGATGATGCTCACCGCGCGCGACGACGAGACCGACATGCTGGTCGGCCTGGGCGTCGGCGCCGACGACTACATGACGAAGCCGTTCTCGATGCGCGAGCTGGCGGCGCGTGTGCACGTGCTGCTGCGCCGTGTGGAGCGGGCCGCGCTGGCCGCCGCGACGCCGCGCAGCGGCATCCTGCGCCTCGGCGAGCTGGAGATCGACCACGCACAGCGACGCGTGCGGGTGCGCAGTGAGGATGTTCACCTCACGCCGACCGAGTTCGATCTGCTGGTCTGTCTGGCGAACACCCCGCGCGCGGTGCTCTCGCGCGAGCAGCTGCTCGCCGAGGTCTGGGACTGGGCGGACGCCTCCGGCACCCGGACGGTCGACAGCCACATCAAGGCGCTGCGCCGGAAGATCGGCGCCGAGCGGATCCGTACGGTGCACGGTGTGGGCTACGCCCTGGAGACCCCGACGCCATGAGCGGCGGGCCGGCCGCACGGAGAAACCCCGGGGAGCCGGAACCCTGGGGCGGGGTGAGCCCGTTCTCGATCAAGACCAAGCTGGGCGCGCTGGTCGTCATCTCGGTGCTGATCACCACAGGTCTGTCGGTGATCGCGGTGCACACGAAGACGGAGCTGCGCTTCATCACGGTCTTCTCGATGATCGCCACGCTCCTCATTACGCAGTTCGTGGCCCATTCGCTCACCGCGCCGCTGGACGAGATGACCGCGGTGGCCCGCTCCATCTCGCAGGGCGACTACACCCGCCGGGTGCGGGACAACCGCCGTGACGAGCTGGGCGACCTGGCGGTGACGATCAACGCCATGGCCGACGAGCTGGAGGCCCAGGACCGCCAGCGCAAGGAGCTGGTGGCGAACGTCTCGCACGAGCTGCGCACGCCCATCGCGGGGCTGCGCGCGGTGCTGGAGAACATCGTCGACGGTGTCACCCAGGCCGACCCGGAGACGATGCGCACGGCCCTGAAGCAGACCGAGCGGCTCGGCCGGCTGGTGGAGACGCTGCTTGACCTGTCCCGCCTGGACAACGGCGTCGTACCGCTGAAGCAGCGGCGCTTCGAGGTGTGGCCGTATCTGTCGGGCGTACTGAAGGAGGCCAACATGGTCGCCTCCGTGCGCGCGGGCATCGCCACCGGCTCGGGCAGTCACACCCGTACGGACGTCCATCTGCACCTCGACGTCTCCCCACCGGAGTTGACCGCGCACGCCGACCCGGAGCGCATCCACCAGGTCGTGGCCAACCTCATCGACAACGCGGTCAAGCACAGCCCGCCGCACGGCCGGGTGACGGTCAAGGCGCGGCGCGGCACACTGCCGGAGTCGCTGGAGCTGGAGGTCCTGGACGAGGGCCCCGGCATTCCGAAGTCCGAGTGGCACCGTGTGTTCGAGCGGTTCAACCGCGGCAGCGCCAAGCGGCCGCCCGGGTCGGGCAGCGACGGCGGCACCGGCCTCGGCCTCGCCATCGCCCGCTGGGCGGTGGATCTGCACGGCGGACGGATCGGAGTGGCCGAATCCGAGCGAGGTTGCCGGATTCTTGTCACTCTTCCGGGACTTCCATCTCTGCCAAGTTGACGTAAAGTTCGAAGCGGAGCCTCAAGATCCACGGGCGTCCGTACTGACGGACACGTGTGATCAGGCACAGACCCGCGCCGTCGGCGACCCGGGTGCCGCTCCACCCTTCCCTTCTTAAGCGGAACCACGCTTGTTTCCCGCCATTTCAAGCCCCGAAACACTCTTTGAAGTGTGACTTGCGTGACGTTGAACGGGCCCGGCCTGACCTTCACGGTCCGGGAGGCGTAGCCTTGATTCCCGCTGTCCATCATCTTGTGAAGCGGAAGAGGGCGGTTACCGCCGTGTCGCCACAGTCCCCCAGTAACTCGAGCATCTCTACCGACACCGACCAAGCGGGGAAGAACCCCGCCGCGTCGTTCGGTGCCAACGAGTGGCTCGTCGACGAGATCTATCAGCAGTACCTCCAGGACCCGAATTCGGTAGACCGAGCCTGGTGGGACTTCTTCGCCGACTACAAGCCAGGGGCGGCCGCCGCCTCGGCTCCGGCGGGTACCGCGGCCGCGGGGGCCGCGGGGACCACCACGACTCAGCCGGCGGCCCAGGCCGCCCCCGCCCAGGCCGCGGCCCCCGCCCCGGCGGCCGAGAAGCCCGCCGCCGCGCCGGCTCCCGCCCAGGCGAAGCCCGCCGCGCAGGCCCCGGCCCAGGCCGCCGCCCCGGCGAAGGCCGCTCCGGCCCCCGCCAAGCCGGCCGCCGCCGCGAAGCCGAAGGCCGAGCCCGCCGGCGAGGCCCCCTCGGGCCCCGAGCAGGTCGTGCTGCGCGGCCCCGCCGCCGCGGTCGCGAAGAACATGAACGCCTCCCTTGAGGTGCCCACGGCCACGTCCGTGCGCGCCGTCCCGGTGAAGCTGCTGTTCGACAACCGCATCGTCATCAACAACCACCTGAAGCGCGCCCGGGGCGGGAAGATCTCCTTCACGCACCTGATCGGCTACGCGATGGTGCAGGCCATCAAGGCCATGCCGTCGATGAACTACTCCTTCGTGGAGAAGGACGGCAAGCCGACGCTGGTCAAGCCGGAGCACGTCAACTTCGGTCTCGCCATCGACCTGGTCAAGCCCAACGGCGACCGCCAGCTCGTGGTCGCGGGCATCAAGAAGGCCGAGACCCTGAACTTCTTCGAGTTCTGGCAGGCCTACGAGGACATCGTCCGCCGCGCCCGCGACGGCAAGCTCGGCATGGACGACTTCACCGGCGTGACGGTCTCCCTGACCAACCCCGGCGGCCTCGGCACCGTCCACTCCGTGCCGCGTCTGATGCCCGGCCAGTCCGTGATCATGGGCGTCGGCTCCATGGACTACCCGGCGGAGTTCCAGGGCACCTCCCAGGACACCCTGAACAAGCTCGGCATCTCGAAGGTCATGACGCTCACGTCGACCTACGACCACCGGGTCATCCAGGGCGCCGCCTCCGGCGAGTTCCTGCGGATCGTCGCGAACCTCCTCCTCGGCGAGAACGGCTTCTACGACGACATCTTCGAGGCGCTGCGCATCCCCTACGAGCCGGTCCGCTGGCTCAAGGACATCGACGCCAGCCACGACGACGACGTCACGAAGGCCGCCCGCGTCTTCGAGCTGATCCACTCCTACCGGGTCCGCGGCCACGTCATGGCCGACACCGACCCGCTGGAGTACCAGCAGCGCAAGCACCCCGACCTGGACATCACCGAGCACGGCCTCACCCTGTGGGACCTGGAGCGTGAGTTCGCCGTCGGCGGCTTCTCCGGCAAGTCCCTGATGAAGCTGCGCGACATCCTCGGCGTGCTGCGCGACTCGTACTGCCGCACCACCGGCATCGAGTTCATGCACATCCAGGACCCCAAGCAGCGCAAGTGGATCCAGGACCGCATCGAGCGCCCGCACACCAAGCCGGAGCGCGAGGAGCAGCTGCGCATCCTGCGCCGGCTGAACGCCGCCGAGGCCTTCGAGACCTTCCTGCAGACGAAGTACGTCGGCCAGAAGCGCTTCTCCCTGGAGGGCGGCGAGTCCGTCATCCCGCTGCTGGACGCGGTCCTGGACAGCGCGGCGGAGTCCCGCCTCGACGAGGTCGTCGTCGGCATGGCCCACCGCGGCCGGCTGAACGTCCTGGCGAACATCGTCGGCAAGTCGTACGCGCAGATCTTCCGCGAGTTCGAGGGCAACCTCGACCCGAAGTCGATGCACGGCTCCGGCGACGTGAAGTACCACCTGGGCGCCGAGGGCACCTTCACCGGCCTGGACGGCGAGCAGATCAAGGTCTCGCTCACCGCCAACCCCTCGCACCTGGAGGCGGTGGACCCGGTCCTGGAGGGCGTCTCGCGCGCCAAGCAGGACATCATCAACAAGGGCGGCACGGACTTCACGGTCCTGCCGGTCGCGATCCACGGCGACGCGGCCTTCGCGGGCCAGGGCGTGGTGGCCGAGACCCTGAACATGTCGCAGCTGCGCGGCTACCGCACCGGCGGCACGGTCCACATCGTCATCAACAACCAGGTCGGCTTCACGGCCGCCCCGGAGTCCTCGCGCTCGTCGATGTACGCGACGGACGTGGCCCGCATGATCGAGGCCCCGATCTTCCACGTGAACGGCGACGACCCGGAGGCCGTGGTCCGCGTCGCGCGGCTCGCCTTCGAGTTCCGCCAGGCGTTCAACAAGGACGTGGTGATCGACCTCATCTGCTACCGCCGCCGCGGTCACAACGAGTCGGACAACCCGGCGTTCACCCAGCCGCTGATGTACGACCTGATCGACAAGAAGCGCTCGGTGCGCAAGCTGTACACCGAGTCCCTCATCGGTCGCGGCGACATCACCCTGGAAGAGGCCGAGCAGGCCCTGCAGGACTACCAGGGCCAGCTGGAGAAGGTCTTCACGGAGGTCCGCGAGGCCACCTCGCAGCCGGCCGCCGCGGAGCCCACCGACCCGCAGGCCGAGTTCCCGGTCGCCGTGAACACCGCGGTGACCTCGGAGGTCGTCAAGCGGATCGCCGAGTCCCAGGTCAACATCCCCGACCACATCACCGTCCACCCGCGTCTGCTGCCGCAGCTGCAGCGCCGGGCGGCGATGGTCGAGGACGGCACCATCGACTGGGGCATGGGCGAGACCCTCGCCATCGGCTCCCTCCTGCTGGAGGGCGTCCCGGTCCGCCTCGCGGGCCAGGACTCGCAGCGCGGCACGTTCGGCCAGCGCCACGCGGTCATCATCGACCGCACCACGGGCGACGAGTACACGCCGCTGCAGTACCTCTCCGAGGACCAGGCGCGGCTGAACGTCTACAACTCCCTCCTCTCCGAGTACGCGGCGATGGGCTTCGAGTACGGCTACTCGCTGGCCCGCCCCGAGGCGCTCGTGATGTGGGAGGCGCAGTTCGGCGACTTCGTCAACGGCGCCCAGACGGTCGTGGACGAGTTCATCTCGTCGGCCGAGCAGAAGTGGGCCCAGACGTCCGGCGTCGTCCTGCTCCTGCCGCACGGCTACGAGGGCCAGGGCCCGGACCACTCCTCGGCCCGCCCCGAGCGCTTCCTCCAGATGTGCGCCCAGAACAACATGACGGTCGCCACGCCGACGTCACCGTCGAACTACTTCCACCTCCTGCGGTGGCAGGTGCACAACCCGCACCACAAGCCGCTGGTGGTCTTCACGCCGAAGTCGATGCTGCGCCTGAAGGCGGCGGCGGCGAAGGCGGAGGAGTTCACGACGGGCCAGTTCCAGCCGGTCATCGGTGACGCATCGGTCGACCCGGCCGCGGTCAAGAAGGTCGTCTTCTGCGCCGGCAAGGTCTACTACGACCTGGAGGCCGAGCGTCAGAAGCGCGGCGTCACGGACACGGCGATCATCCGCATCGAGCGCCTGTACCCGCTGCCGGGTGCCGAGCTCCAGGCGGAGATCAAGAAGTACCCGAACGCCGAGAAGTACCTGTGGGCCCAGGAGGAGCCGGCGAACCAGGGTGCCTGGCCGTTCATCGCGCTCAACCTGATCGACCACCTGGACCTGGCGGTCGGGGCGGACGTCCCGCACGGCGAGCGCCTGCGCCGTATCTCGCGCCCGCACAGCTCGTCCCCGGCGGTCGGTTCCGCGAAGCGGCACCAGGCCGAGCAGGAGCAGCTGGTGCGTGAGGTGTTCGAGGCGTAAGCGCCCTCGCGCGTCCTGTGTGACCGGGCCGCATCCCCGCTATGGGGGTGCGGCCCGGCCGTTTGCGCGCACATATCCTTGACGGCATGTACTTCACGGACCGTGGCATCGAGGAACTGGAGAAGCGGCGCGGCGAGGAGGAGGTCACCTTCGAGTGGCTCGCCGAGCAGCTGCGGACGTTCGTCGACCTCAACCCCGACTTCGAGGTGCCGGTGGAGCGCCTGGCGACGTGGCTGGCACGGCTGGACGACGAGGACGACGAGTAGGAATCCGCCGCGGCGTCAGTCGCGTGGATGCGTGAGGCGGTACGCCAGGCTCAGGGTGCCGTTGGCCAGCAGCAGCCCTCCGGCCGCGGCCCAGCCCCCGCTGCGCCGGCGCAGTCCCCAGGCCAGGAGCGATACGCCCGCCGCCACCTGGGCGAGAGCCAGGGCATGGGCCCCGGGGCCACCGGTCCAGGGCACCCAGGGGCCGAGGCGGCTGCGGTCGGCCGTGTCGCGTTCCCCGACTTCCGCACTCCGGCCGGGCCATGCGACCGGGAGGCTGTCCGGCCGGAGCGCGGCGGCTTTCCGCAGGCGGTCGGCGGGCTCGCCGGGGGCGAGTTCGGGAGGCAGCGAGGCGCCCACGCGCGCGAGGACCGCCAGCACGCCGCGCAGCCGGGCACGGGCATCGGCCGTGGAGTCGGGTTTCGCCAGTTGGTCGAGGGCCTGCACGTCCAGTACGGGATCGAGGCCCACGCGCGCGGCGAAGGTGCGCATCGCCTCGTCCTCCCCCACCGGGACGCCGCTCGCGAGCCAGACGAAACCGACCGGGCGGCGGAAGCCGGACGCCAGCAGGAACCCCGCGTGGTCCGCGTCCCACCACAGGGCGAGCACCGGCCAAGGCGCGCCGACGGCGAGGGCCGTGGCCCAGCCGGTGACCACCCGGTCGACGGGCTCGCCGCCGTCCCGCCAGGGCCCGCCCTCGGGGACGAGCACGCTCCATTCGTCGCCCGCGCGAAGGAGCTGCACGGGTTCGCGCAGCAGGCGTGCGACGGGGGCGACGGCCCCGGGCACCGCCCGGCACAGCAGCAGCGCCCCAGAGGCGGGACCTGCGGGACCGGTGCGGCCAGCTTCCGTCGGCATGGTCACACGCTAGGGCGACTCACCCCTTTTTGAACACTTTTGCCCACCCTGCCGCCCCCAGAACGAGTGCCTTGACTTTCCCACACCACGATATATCGTGAATACGAGAAGACGCGATATGGCGCGTTGAGTCGGGGAGGTCTGCACCATGTCCGAGTGGTCCGTCACGGAACCGAGGAAGCTCACCTTCGACGAGCCCGTGAGCGATCTGCACGTGCGACTCGTCAACGGAACGGTGAACGTGGTGGGCACGGACGAAGGTTCCGCCCGCCTGGAGATCTCCGAGATCGAAGGCCCGCCCCTGGTGGTGACCCAGCAGGACGGCACGCTCACTGTGGCCTACGAGGACCTGCCCTGGAAGGGCTTCCTCAAGTGGCTGGACCGCAAGGGCTGGCGCCGCAGCGCGGTGGTCTCCCTGGCCGTCCCGGCTGGCACCCGGGTGGAGGTGGGGGTGGTCGGCGCAGCCGCCGTGATCTCCGGGATCCAGGGACCGTCGGTGGTGAAGGGCGTCACGGGCGACACCACCCTGGTGGGACTCTCCGGCCCGGTCCGCGCCGACACGGTCTCCGGCAGTCTGGAGGCCCAGGACGTGACCGGCGACCTCCGGTTCAACTCCGTCTCCGGCGACCTCACGGTCGTCGAGGGCTCCGGCCCCTCCGTACGGGCCGAGTCGGTCAGCGGCTCCATGATCATCGACCTCGACCCGGACGGCCCCACGGACGTGCGGCTGACCAGCGTCTCGGGCGAGATCGCGATCCGCCTGCCGTACCCGGCGGACGCGGAGGTCGAGGCCAACACGGCGAGCGGCGCCATCTCGAACGCCTTCGACGGACTACGGGTACACGGCCAGTGGGGCGCCCACAAGATCACGGGCCGCCTCGGCGCGGGCAACGGCACGCTACGGGCCACCACCGTCTCAGGCTCGATCGCCCTGTTGCGCCGCCCGGCCGAGGAGGACGAGCCCTGGGACACGCGACCCGGCCCGGGCAGCGCGCCGACGGACCCGCCGGCCGGCCCGCGGGCCGACTCGGGAGACAATTCCGTCTCCGGCCGGGACGAGGGCGCCGCCGGCGTCCCGGCCGACGGCACGACCGACAAGAAGGTGCTCTGACATGCCCCCCGTCTTCGCCCACGGCCGCCTCCGCCTCTACCTGCTGAAGCTGCTGGACGAGGCCCCCCGCCACGGCTACGAGGTGATCCGCCTCCTCGAGGAGCGCTTCCAGGGGCTGTACGCACCGTCGGCGGGCACGGTCTACCCGCGCCTGGCCAAGCTGGAGGCCGAGGGCCTGGTCACCCACACCACCGAGGGCGGCCGCAAGGTGTACTCGATCACGGACGCCGGCCGGGCCGAACTGGCCGACCGCAGCGGCGAGCTGGCGGATCTGGAACTGGAGATCCGGGAGTCGGTCGCGGAGCTGGCCGCCGAGATCCAGGCCGATGTGCGCGGGGCCGCGGGCGATCTGCGCCGCGAGATGCGCGCCGCGGCGACGGAGGCCCGCCGCGGCAACGGCGGCAAGACCTCCGGCGCCCAGGACGCCCCCTTCGGGGACTTCACGGCCTACGGCGACAAGGAGGCGTGGCGCGTCGCCAAGGAGGAGATGCGGCGCGCCCGACAGGAGTGGAAGGAACAGGCCCGCCGCGCCAAGGACGAGAGCCGCCGCGCCCGCGAGGATGCCCAGCGCGCCCGCCGCCAGGCCAAGGAGGCTCAGGAACAGGCCAGGGCCCAGGCACAGGAACAGGTGCAGCACATCGCCCGCCGGGTCCAGGAGCAGGTACAGGACCACTTCACACGCGGCGACTGGCCGACGGGCCTGCGCGAGGGCCTGAGCGAACTGGTCAAGGAGGTGGGCGAGTTCGGAAAGGACTACGGCAAGGACTTCGGCTTCGACTGGACGGGCACAGGCACAGGCACACGCTCAGAATCCGCCACGGGATCCGCCACGGGATCCGCCACCCACGGGCCGGCCTCCCCCGAACCGCCGGCCCCCTCAGGGCCCTCCGCGGACTTCCCGGCCGCCTACGAACCGGCCTGGACCCACGAGGACACCGCGGACTCCACCGGCGACCCCGCCCGCGACCTGGACCGTTTGCTCGACCGTTTCCGGGACGACATCCGCGACGCGGCCCGCGACCATGGTGTCACCTCCGACCAACTGCGTGACGCCCGGCGCCACCTGTCGACGGCGGCAGCCCACCTGGGAGCACTGCTGCGCACGCCGAAGAAGTAATCGGCCGGAGGGGAAGCCCGTCACCCGGCCTTGGCCTCGCCGCCCCCGTACAGCACCCGCACCAGGGACTCGTACGTCACCCCGTGGTCGGCGAGGACCTCGGCCGGCACGCCGGGGCGCATGGTCAGGGCCAGCAGGATGTGCTCGTCACCGATGTGCCGGTCCCCCTGGGCGAGAGCGACACGCAAGGAGTGCTCCAGAACCCCCTTGGCACCCCGCCCGAACGAGGGCCGCCCCGACCACCACCCCTTGTCCTTCCGGTCACCGGACAGGGCACCGACCCCATGCGCCTCCTCCACCCGGGCGACGATTTCGGCCACATCGATCCCCAACCCGGCGAGCGCATCGGTGTCGGCCTGCGACAGCCCGGCCCGCCGCCGCGCCTGACGCAGCGCCTGACGCACGGACTCCCGCCGCTCCGCGAGCCCGAGAGCGGTCAGCGCGAACGACCCACGACTGCCCTCACGGTCGAGCAGCGCCAGCAGCAGATGCTCCGGCTCAACACTCTGCCCGTCTCCCCCCTCCACGTACTCGAACGCGCTCTTCACCACACCCCGGGCGTCTTTCGTGAACCGCTCGAACATCAATGCCTCCCGTACTTCTTGTGCACGGCCTGCCTGCTCACACCGAGTTCGGCGGCGATCTCCTGCCACGACCAGCCCTGATTGCGCGCATTGCGCACCTGTACGGCTTCCAACTGCTCCAGCAGCCTGCGCAGCGCGGCGACGGCCCGCAGGCCGACCCGTGGATCACGGTCACCCGCGCGCTCGGCCAGATCCGTTGCTTCGGTCATACCGTCAACCTAAGTTGACGCCAGGCATCCGTCAACCCCAGTTGACACACAAAAGCGGCCGGCCCATCCCGGACCGACCGCCACGTCACACAGGAGGCACCTCACACGCGCCCCCGGAACACCTCAGGAATTCGCCAGCACGACCTTCCCGAACTGCTCACCCGAAGCCAGCCGCTCGAAGCCCTCACGCGCACGGTCCATGGGCAGCACCTCGTCGATCACAGGCCGCACACCGGTGGCGGCACAGAACGCGAGCAGATCCTCCAGCTCGTCCTTGGTCCCCATCGTGGAACCGACGACCTTGAGCTCGAGGAAGAAGATCCGGGTCAGCTCGGCGTGCGAGGGCCGGTCACCGCTCGTCGCGCCGGAGATCACCAGCGTGCCTCCGGGCTTCAGCGACTTCACGGAGTGCGACCACGTCGCGGCCCCGACGGTCTCGATCACGGCGTCGACCCGCTGCGGCAGCCGCGCCCCGGACTCCACCGCCTCCACGGCCCCCAGCTCCAGGGCCCGCTTGCGCTTGGCCTCATCCCGGCTGGTGGCGAAGACACGCAGCCCCGCGGCCTTCCCGAGCACGATGGCGGCGGTGGCGACGCCACCCCCGGCCCCCTGCACGAGCACGGAGTCCCCGGGCCGCACCCCCGCGTTGGTGAACAGCATCCGATACGCGGTCAGCCACGCGGTCGGCAGGCAGGCGGCCTCCGCGAAGGAGAGCTCCTTGGGCTTGGGCAGGAGGTTCCAGGTCGGCACGGCGACCTGCTCCGCGAACGTGCCCTGATACCGCTCGGTGAGGATGGAACGGGGCTCCTTGGGCCCCACCCCATGCCCGGTCTGTCCGATCACGGAATGCAGGACGACCTCGTTGCCGTCCTCGTCGACACCGGCGGCGTCACAGCCGAGGATCATCGGCAGCTTGTCCTCTGCGAGGCCGACGCCACGCAGGGACCACAGGTCGTGGTGGTTGAGGGAGGCGGCCTTGACCGTGACGGTACTCCAGCCGGGGCGGGCCTCGGGAGCCGGACGCTCTCCCAACTCCAGGCCGGTCAGCGGCTGGTCGCGGTCGATTCGGGCGGCATAGACAGCGAACATGACCTTGACGATAGGTTCCCCGCCCAACCGTTGGAACCACCGCCTCGTGTGAGACACACCCTCTTGCCAGGCGCACGGCGTCGGTGCTGAGGCCGGGGCGGGCCCGCAGCGGCGGCGCCTGCGGCAGCTAACGCGAAGGGCGGGAGCCACGACGCGCCCGCACCCGCCGGCTCACGGAAGGGGCCGTGTCGGGGGGTGTCCGCCCGCAGCG
>NZ_JBSHKH010000121.1:0-25554 GCF_053643595.1 Streptomyces sp. NPDC055506
ACACGATGGTCGACCAGCTGTCGGCGTTCGCGGGCGAGGTCACCCGGGTCGCCCGTGAGGTGGGTACCGAGGGTCGGCTGGGGGGCCGGGCCCAGGTCCGCGGGGTCTCGGGGGTGTGGAAGGACCTCACCGAGAACGTGAACTTCATGGCGGACAACCTGACCTCGCAGGTCCGCAACATCGCCCAGGTGGCGACGGCAGTCGCCCAGGGCGATCTGGGCAAGACGATCACGGTGGAGGCCAAGGGCGAGATCCTGGAGCTCAAGTCCACGATCAACACGATGGTCGACCAGCTGTCGGCGTTCGCGGGCGAGGTCACCCGGGTCGCCCGCGAGGTCGGAACCGAGGGCAATCTGGGCGGGCAGGCGCAGGTCCGAGGGGTGTCGGGGGTGTGGGAGGAGCTGACGGACAACGTCAACTTCATGGCGTCGAACCTGACCTCGCAGGTCCGCAACATCGCCCAGGTGACGACGTCCGTCGCCAACGGCGACCTGTCGAAGAAGATCACCGTCGACGCCCGCGGCGAGATCCTGCAGCTGAAGGAGACCGTGAACACCATGGTCGACCAGCTGCGGGCGTTCGCCGACGAGGTCACCCGGGTCGCCCGCGAGGTCGGAACCGAGGGCCGCCTGGGGGGCCGGGCCCAGGTCCGCGGGGCGTCGGGCGTGTGGAAGGACCTCACGGACAACGTCAACTTCATGGCCTACAACCTGACCTCGCAGGTCCGCAACATCGCCCAGGTGGCCACGGCCGTCGCCCAGGGCGATCTGTCGAAGAAGATCGACGTGGACGCGCGCGGCGAGATCCTGGAGCTGAAGACCACCATCAACACGATGGTCGACACGCTCTCCTCGTTCTCCTCCGAGGTCACCCGCGTCGCCCGGGAGGTCGGCAGCGAGGGGCAGCTGGGCGGCCAGGCCCGTGTCGAGGGCGTCTACGGAACGTGGAAGCGGCTGACCACCAACGTCAACGAGCTGGCGCTGAATCTCACCACCCAGGTCCGGGCGATCGCGGAAGTGGCCAGCGCGGTCACCCAGGGCGACATGTCCCGCGCCATCACGGTCGAGGCACAGGGCGAGGTCGCCGAGCTGAAGGACAACATCAACCTCATGGTCTCCAACCTCCGCGAGACCACCCGCGCCAAGGACTGGCTGGAGTCGAACCTGACCCGCATGGCCGCGCTCATGCAGGGCCACCGCGACCTGGTGGAGGTCGCCGACCTGATCCTGCGCGAGCTGACTCCGCTGGTGAACGCACAGTTCGGTGCGTTCTTCCTGGCCGAGGCGGGGGCGCCGCCGGGTGAGGGCCTGCAGTTCATCGCCGGGTACGGCACCGACCAGGCAGGTGGGGCCAGCCCGCTGCCGGGCACCGGCACCCCGGGCCGCGGGCTGATCGCACAGGCCGCGCAGGAGAAGAAGCGCATCCTCATCACGGACGTCCCGCCCGACTACATCACCATCAACTCCGGGCTCGGCACCGCCCGTCCGGCCAGCATCGTCATCCTGCCCATCCTCTTCGAGGACCAGGTGCTCGGAGTGATCGAGCTCGCCTCGCTCAGCAAGTTCAACGATGTGCACCTGGCCTTCATCGACCAGTTCGTCAACACGATCGGCGTCTCGACCAACACGATCATCGCCAACTCCCGTACGGAGTCACTGCTGTCGGAGTCCCAGCGGCTCACCTCCGAACTGCGCGAGCGGTCCGACGAACTGCAGCGCTCCAACGCCGAACTCGAGGAGAAGGCCGCACTGCTCGCGACCGCCTCGCAGTACAAGTCGGAGTTCCTGGCGAACATGTCGCACGAACTGCGCACGCCGCTGAACTCCCTGCTGATCCTGGCCCGGCTGCTCGCCGACAACCCCGACGGGCACCTGGCCGAACAGGAGGTGCAGTTCGCGACCACCATCTACCGCTCCGGCTCGGACCTGCTCCAGCTGATCAGCGACATCCTCGACCTGTCGAAGATCGAGGCCGGGCGGATGGACGTGCGCCCCAAGACGCTCCCCCTGATCAAGCTGCTCGACTACGTCCACGCGACCTTCCGGCCGCTCACCATCGACCGCGGCCTGGGCTTCGAGATCGCGGTCGAGAAGGACGTACCGGGCGAGCTGTACTCGGACGAGCAGCGCCTTCAGCAGGTACTGCGCAATCTGCTGTCCAACGCGGTGAAATTCACCCACGACGGCCATGTGGAGCTGCGCGTCAGCCGCGTGCTGGGCATGCACTTCACCGAGGAGACGCTCAGTAACGCCGAAGCCGTCATCGCGTTCTCCGTGAAGGACACCGGGATCGGCATCCCCCCCGAGAAGCTTCCGATGATCTTCGAGGCGTTCCAGCAGTCCGAGGGCACCACCAACCGCAAGTACGGCGGCACCGGCCTCGGTCTGTCCATCAGCCGGGAGATCGCCGGAATGCTCGGCGGCAAGATCGTCGCCGAGAGCGAGCCGGGGGTGGGCTCGCGCTTCACCCTCTACATTCCCGCCCTCCACCCCGGCGCCACCGCGGTACAGGGCCCCGCCGACCCCCGCACCGCCGGCACCGCGCCCGCCCTTCCACCGGAGCCCGGGCCGCCGGCGGCCGACGACGGGGACACCTCACCCGCGCACATGCTCGACAGTGCGGAAACCCTCCAGCCCGACGCCCCGGCCCCGGACCAGTTGCCGGACGATCTGACGGGCAGCCAGACCACCGAACCCGCCAACGGCCGCGAGGACACCTGGCCGGAGACCACACGGCTCAAGGAATGGCTCAGTGGCCGACCCGGCCGCGTCCTGGCGGGCCGCCGCATCCTCATCGTCGACGACGACATCCGCAATGTCTTCGCCCTCACCCACGCACTGGGCCGAGTCGGCATCACCGTGCGGTACGCGGAGAACGGCCGGGAGGGCCTCGAAGTCCTGGAACGCGCGGCTGACCTCTCCCTGGTCCTGATGGACATCATGATGCCCGAGATGGACGGATATGAGACCATCCGCACCATCCGGGACACCCCCCGTCTCGCCCACCTGCCGATCATCGCCCTCACCGCCAAGGCCATGCCCCAGGACCGCGACAAGGCGATCGACAGCGGAGCCGAC
This sequence comes from Streptomyces sp. NPDC055506, assembly GCF_053643595.1. Classification (NCBI taxonomy): domain Bacteria; kingdom Bacillati; phylum Actinomycetota; class Actinomycetes; order Kitasatosporales; family Streptomycetaceae; genus Streptomyces; species Streptomyces sp. NPDC055506. The sequence goes on from NZ_JBSHKH010000121.1 coordinate 3,078, forward strand.
GACTACGTGCCCAAACCGGTCAACATCGACCGCCTGCTCTCCGCCATCTGCGACCTGCTCGACCCGCCCGACGACCCCTCGATACCCGCACAGGGCCCGGGCGCCGTCGACGACCCCGAACCGCCACCCGTTCACGACGCCGCCGACGATCCGCCCGAGGACGCGCGATGAACACCAACCTGGCCAACACGTCCAGCATCCTCATCGTCGACGACATGGAGGAGAACCTCATCGCCTTCGAAGCCGTACTCGGCCCACTGCACCAGCACCTGGTCCGCGCACGCTCCGGAGAACAAGCCCTGAAAGCCATGCTGCGCCAGGAGTTCGCCGTCGTCCTCCTCGACGTCCGCATGCCCGGCATGGACGGCTTCGAGACCGCCGCCAACATCAAGCGCCTCGACCAGACCAAGGACGTCCCCATCATCCTGGTGACCGGAACCGAGGGCGGCGCCGACTACGCCTACCGGGGGTACGCCATCGGCGCCGCGGACTTCATCGCCAAACCGGTCGACCCCTGGGTACTGCGTACCAAGGTCACCGTCTTCCTCGATCTGCACCGCAAGAACCGCCAGTTGGCGATGCGCGCGACCGGCATGGACACCGGACGGCTCACCGAGATCACCCGACAGCTCACCGAGATCGAGCTGCTCCTGCGCGACAGAGCGGGTGCCGAACCCGACACGGCGGCACTCGCCGACCGCATCGCGGAGGTGGAGCGCGCCGTGGGAACCCTCCTCCCGGGCGACATCTCTCACTCACCCGGAGTCAACCCCTGATCGGGTTAAAGAAGCAGGTTAAATGGCGAGGTAAGGGTTGCTAGTGTGGCCGTGCGAAGGGAGATCCGCATGGCCACCGAGGAAGAGCTGTTCGCGTCCGTCGACGCGCTGTTGGAAGAGGAGCCGCAGCTCCCGCCCCCGGCGGAACGCGCCCGGCTGCGTGAGGCCGCCGGTATCACCCAGGCCCGTCTCGCTCTCGCGCTGAAGACGTCGACGCAGACGGTGAAGAACTACGAGAACGGCAGGAGCGAGCCGAAGTCGCCCCGCCTGGAGGCGTATCAGCGCCTGCTCAACGGCTGGGCGGCGAAGTTCCCCGCGCACGGCGCCCCCACGGCCCCGGCCGCCGCGCCGCAGCAGCAGACGCCGGCGACCCTCACCGACCCGGCCGCCCCCGAACCGGAGAGCTCAGCGCCGGTGGCGACGCCCGCCGTCGAGACCGCCTCCCAACGCCCTGCTCCCCAACGCCCCGCCCGTCCGGCCGCCCGCCCGGCGACGTCATCGCGGCGCCCGGCAGCGAAGAACGCCACGAAGCCCCCCGTCGACTCCGCCTTCCCGCACGGCCCGCTCGCCGTCCTGGACGATGACGGCTCCGCGTACGGCGTGGACGGGATCGTGCTGGACTGCCCCGCCTCCACCGTCCCGGAGCTGGTGGAGTGGACGCTGCACGAGTCCGGGCTCGGCGCGTCCAGACTGCACCGCAACGGCCGTGACGCCGATCCGCTGATCGTGCTCACCGCGGCCGCCGCCGTGAAGCTCGGACTGCCCGAGCGGCTGGAGGACCGCCGGGGCCTGCGGCTGGCGGAGGACCACCCGGTCGTCAAGCAGCTCGCCAGAGCGAAGTGGAAGCTGACCCAACGCGGATTCGGCCCGTGGGCCCGCGTGTACCGCCCGGCCCAGGGCAACCAGCGGCAGTGCGTGCAGCTCGCGGTCCTGCCCTGGGACGCCCTCGACGAGCGATCCTGGCCCGGCGTAGCGGACCTGGCGCCCGCCGACATCGCCCGCGTCCTGGGCGTCTACGCCCAGCGGGTCCTCACCCCGCGCGGTTCGACGGCCGTCTCGGGACTGGAACTGATGACAGCGCTGCGCCCGCCCACGCGCGCGGTGCAGGACCGTACGACCGGCCAGTGGAGTTCGGGCCACAACCCCGGCTCGCTCGGAACGGAACCGATCGACCCGGCCCCGCCGGAATGCGTCCCCGAACATCCCCTGGTCGTGCACCACGACTGGAAGGGCGGCTTCCTCGACGAGGAGGCCTACCAGTGGGTGCGCGACGTCAACCTGCTCACCGGGGACGAGGTGTCCCTGCCCTGGGCACTCGGGCTCGACCTGAACACCGCCTTCCTCGCCTCCGCCTCCCGCCTGGTCGTGGGGCTGTCCGCCCCGGACCACTTCCACACCCCGAAGTTCAACCCGAAGATTCCGGGCTCCTGGCTGGTCGACCTCTCCCACATCGAGCTCGACCCGCGTCTGCCCAGCCCGTTCACGCCGTCCGGCAACCCTCCTACCGGCCCGGCTTGGTATCAGACCCACACCGTCGCCTACGCCCAGGAACTCGGCCACAACGTCCAGCCGCTGGAGGCGTACCTGCGGCGGGAGACCGGCGCCTACCTGGACCCGTGGCACGACCGGCTGCGGACCGCGTACGTCGACACCATGGCCGACCTCGGTGTCACCCGGGACCTGGACGACCGCGCCTTCCTGGCGGCGATGGAGCGGCACAAGGACACTGACCCGGCCCTGGCCGCCGTGCTCGCCGCCATCAAGGCCACGGTGAAGGGCGGAGTCGGCAAGCTCCGCGAGCGCCCCCAGGGCAAGGGCTACCGGGATGGTGATGCGTGGCCGGCCATGGAGCGCCCGACCTGGCGCCCGGACATCCGTGCCGCGGTCATCTCCAAGGCCCGGGTCAACATGCACCGCAAGCTGCTCAACATGGCCCGGATGACGGGCCTGTACCCGCTCGCCGTGCTGTCCGACTGTGTCGTCTACCCCTCGCCGTCCCGCTCGCCGATCGACATCCTCCCCTACAGCACGTCCGGCAAGCCCATCCCCGGCACCTTCCGGCTCGGGCCCACCCCGGGCCTGGCGAAGTTCGAAGGCGTCCAGGAGATGTCCTGGGCCGTCGACCTGATGGAAGCGGGCTACAACCCCGCCCGCCACATCAAGGGCGGCGACGCCGTCCTGGAAGAAGGGGAGTAGCCGGTGAGGGAGATCGAGGACGCGATCGAACGTGCCGACCGGGAGTCCTTCACCCGTGAGCCGCCCAAGACCCTGAAGGCCCAGATCGGCTATCTGATCCGGCAGTTGGGCAGCGCGAAGGCCGTCGCCCAGGAGATCGGTGTCACCGCCGACTCCGTGAACCGCTACCGGCGTGGCGCCCGCAAGCATCCCCGCGTCGACGTCGCCGCGAAGATCGACGAAGCGGTACGGGCCCGCTGGCAGCCGCAGGTACGCAAGCGCCGCCGACGACAGGCCGCCACCACGGGCGGCATCACGGTGGAGACGAGGGCACGGTTCGGCTACACCGCGCCGGTCGGCACAACCGACGACGGCCGCTTCCGCCGCCTCACCGTCCACCTCCCACCGGAGTACGCCGGCCGCCTGTTCGACGCTCGCGACGCCGGTGCCAGCGACCAGCAGATGCGGCAGATCATCGCCGACGGCTTCAAGGACGTGTACTTCCAGGACGGCGGAGTCCGCGCGACGGGCCTGTCGGACGTCGCCATCAACGACATCGACTACCTGGACCTCGACTACTGACGCGGTCCCCGCAAACACGGGCTCTGGCCGGAGTCGTTCAGGTGCCGGCCGAACGCCGTTGTTGTGGGCAAGGATGCCGTTCGTCGAGCCGCTGTTCGGAAATGAACCGCATGGTCGTATGCGAGTGGGTGCATAGGATCTCCGGCATGGCACTGCGACCTGTCAACGTGAACATGAAGGCCCTCGACGACTCGGCCGTCGGCCGGTTCTGGGCGGAGGCGCTCGGCTGGGGTGTTTCCAGCGAGGGACCCGGCGTGACCAACGTCGAACCCGTCGGCGGCTACGTCTGGCCGGACCCGGTCGCCGTCTGCGTCGACGTCGTCACCGTCCCGGAACCCAAATCGACGACGAAGAACCGCGCGCACCTCGATCTCGCCACCACCTCTCCGGCCCATCAGGCGGAGTTGGTCGCGCGCCTCCAGGCTCTCGGTGCGACGCCCGCCGACGTGGGGCAGGCCGACGTCCCGTGGACGGTCCTCGCCGACCCGGAGGGCAACGAGTTCTGTGTGCTGGAACCTCGGGAGGTCTACCGGGACACCGGGCCGATCGCGGCGGTGGTGGTCGACTGCGTGGATCCGCGGGCCATGGCCCGGTTCTGGGGTGAGGCGACGGACTGGACCCTGCACGAGGTGACCGACGACCATGCGGTACTGCGCTCGGCCAAGGGGGTCGGCCCGTACCTCGAGTTCCTCCGCACACCCGGCGTGAAGACCGTGCCGGACCGCGTTCACATCGACCTGCTGCCGTACCCCGGTGACGACAAGGCAGCGGAGGTGGCCCGGCTGCGCGCACTCGGCGCCACCGACCTCGACCTCGGCCAGGGCGACGTCCCATGGACGTGCCTGGCCGACCCGGAAGGCCACGAGTTCTGCGTCCTGGGCTCGTCCTGACACGGGGCCCTGACGACACCTGAAGACACCCAGATGTAGGGCTCAGGCCGGCTGTATCCGGTAGCCGATCTGCTGGGCGAGGCCCAGTTCCTGGCACATGTACCACATGTCGGTGATCTTGCCCTGGTCGTTGAAGTGCAGCACCGTGATCTCGTCCCACTCGACGCGCCGACCGGTGGCCGGGGCACCGGCGAAAGTGCCGGAGTGCAGCGCGGTCATGTGGAACTTCATGATCACGGTGTTCCCGGAGGCGACCACGTCCTGCGCCCGCGAGGTCTTGTCGCTGAGCCCTTCGGAGAGCTTCCTCCAGCCCAATTCCAGCCACTCGATGAAGTTGCCGCTCCGGGGGATGCCGTCGCCGGTGGCTGCGTAGAGGTCGGCGAAGCCCGCCCGCGTGATCGGGGCGTCCGGGGTGACCAGCGAGCGCATGAGGTCCCAGTCGAGATTGGGCATGGCTTCCTCGAGCAGCTGCTTGGCGGTGGCGATGTTGCGCTCGCCGATGGTGTCGTACATGTCGTTCCTCACTTGACGGTGGACACCTCCAGTTTCGACAAGGGAAGCGAGCTTGAGCCGTTCGAGCCTGGCCCAGCCGGTCCCCGTCAGAAGCGGACCCGACCCCCGCGCAATGGCGGTGTCCCGGCAGAGCATTCACCTTCAATCCATTGCAACGAAATTGAGGCAACACGCTGCATAAAAAGCAACGATGGCTAGTGAGTGCGTTGCCAATCCAGTGAACGCAACGTAGCGTTTACGCATCAGGAAACAAGGGGGAAGGCCGGCTGGCCGGGTCAAGGGGGTTGGATCATGGCAGCGCAGAGCCGACAACAGGCGGCACCCAGCGTCTTCACCGCGTTCGGCCGCTTCGTACTCTGCGGCGGCGGAGTGGGGCTCGCCTCCAGCTTCGCCGTGGCGGCGCTCGCCTCCTGGATCCCGTGGGTTCTGGCCAACGCCCTGATCACCGCAGTTTCCACGCTCATCGCAACGGAGTTGCACGCCCGCTTCACCTTCGGCGCCGGCCGGCGCGCGACGTGGAGCGAGCATGCGCAGTCGGCCGGGTCCGCGGCGGCCGCGTACGCGATGACGTGCGTGGCGATGCTGGTCTTGCACCAGTGGGTGGCTGCGCCCGGTGCGGTGCTCGAGCAGGTCGTCTATCTGTCCGCCTGCGCGCTCGCCGGTGTGGCGCGGTTCGCGGTGCTGCGCCTGCTCGTCTTCGCGCGGAACCACGCACCGGTCGCGCCCGCCGCCCGCGCCGCCCGTCCCGTGCGCATGACCGTGGCCCACGCCGCAACACTCTGACGCTTCCAGGAGTCCAGGCGCGATGAGTCTCGCCGTGGTTGCCGGTCTCTATCTCCAGCACGTGATCAAATCGGACTCGACTCGAGGAGAGCATCATGACCGCTTCCTACACGTTCGACGTCTTCTCCAGCCTCGACGGCTTCGGTGCCGCCGGTGGCGACTGGACCGGCTACTGGGGCAAGCAGGGCCCCGAGCTTCTCGACCACCGCCTCGCCCTGTACGGAGAGCAACAGCGGATGGTCTTCGGGGCCAACACCTATCGGGCGTTCGCGCGGATGCTGGCCTCGAGCACCGAGGAATCCGATGTGCGTGACCCATGGGTGACACGGATGAGGAGCCTGCCGGCAACGGTCGTGTCGACCACGCTGAAGGGAGCCCTCGACTGGCCGGACGCGAACGTCGTGAGCGGTGATGCCGTCGACGTGGTAGCCCGGCTCAAGGAGGAGTCCGAGGTGCCGTTGCGCTCGCACGGCAGCCTGTCGATGAACCGGGCGCTGATGTCCGCCGGCCTGGTCGACCGCGTCCAGGTGACGCTCTTCCCTGTGATCACCGGCCGGACCGGGCTGGACCCGATCTTCCGGGGCGCAGCCGACTTCGACCTCGAACTGATCGAGCACCGGACGCTCGACGGCCACATCCAGGAACTCATCTACCGGCCCACCCTGCATGCCTGAATCCTTGGGCCAGGTGTTCAGGGGGCGTCGTGGCAGGACCAGCAGTGGAATTGCGGCTCTTCCTGCGAACAGCGACGTCTACAGAAATGGGGCGTCAACGCACCATAAAGAGGTGGTACTTGCCAGTTGCGGGGCGGCAGCCGCTACGGTGCGGTCATGGTCAGCAGTATGCGCGAGTCGGGAGTCCGCGGCCGTACGCGACGGGTGATCCTCGAAGCTGCGGCGTCCGTGCTGTCCCGTCGGTGTGATGCCACTCTGGCGGACATCGCGGCGGCGGCGGATGTCGGGCGCAGCACCCTCCAGCGGTACTTCCCGGACCGGGAGATGCTCGTCTCGGCGGTCGTGGAGAACTCCCTCCAGCGGCTCCACGAGTCATTGCAGGAGGCCCGCATCGAGCAGGGCCCGCCACTGCAGGCGCTGCGCCGGCTGGTGGTCGCGATGCTCGACGTCGGCGATCACGTGTTGTTCCTGTACGGCGACCCACGGATCACCCGGTCCGTCGCCGCGCGAAGCGACCCCGATCCAGCGGCCAGGGAGATGGGGCGGCTGATCAGGCGAGGGCAGACCGAGGGGCTCCTGGACGCGGAAGTGAGCGTCGAGTGGATCGAGCATGTGCTGTGGGCTCACGTGTGCGCGGGCTGCATGGCGGTCAGCGGGGGGACTCTGCCGCGCCATGGCGCCTCCGCATGGGTCATCCGCACGCTGGAGAACGGCATCGGGGCTCGCGACACCTGACGTGCGGGACGAAACGAGACGAAAGGTGAACGATGACGATCCTGGTGACGGGGGCGGCCGGCCAAGTCGGGTGGAACATTGTGCGGCGACTCGTGGAGATGAAGCATGACGTGCGGGCATTGACCCGCAGGGCAAAGACCGGGGCGTTTCCGCGAGAGGTCCGGGTCCACGAGGGCGATCTCGCCCGTCCACAGACGCTGACGGGCGCCTTTGAGGGCGTCGACGCGCTCTTCCTGTTCCCTGTGGCGGCCGCAGCCGAGGAGGTGGTCGGCCTGGCGAAGGCGTCGGGCGTGCACCGCATAGTGGTGCTCTCCTCCGGAGCGGTCACCAGCGGCTTCGACACCGAATTCCACCTGCCGGTGGAGCAGGCGGTGGAGGCGTCGGGGCTGGAGTGGACGCATGTGCGCCCGGGCGAGTTCGCCATGAACAAACTGGCCCTGTGGGGGCCGCCGATCCGTGCGGAGCGCCTGGTACGTGACCCGTTCCCGGAGGCCGCGTGGTTCCCGGTACATGAGCGGGACATCGCCGATGTGGCCTGCCTCGCCCTGACCGAGGAGGGCCACTCGGGGCAGGCATACACCCTCAACGGGCCCGAACTCCTCACGCACCGCCGCCAGGTGGAGCTCATCGCCGAGGCGATGGGTGAGGAGATCCGTTTCGAGACGGTGACTCCGCAGGAGGCCCGCGGGATCTATCGCGAGCAGGGTGGCTTCGCGGCGGAGAACGCCGACTTCCTCCTCGGATTCGAGGACTACGGCGGTGATGAGCCGGACCCGTCATCGGCCGAAGGGTTCGACCTCTCGTCCCTGGGTCCCATTCCGACGGCGGAAGCCGTCACCGGTCGTCCCGCCCGCACCTTCGCGCAATGGGCCCGGGACCACGCCGAGGAGTTCCGCTCCTGACGGCTTGTCAGTGCTCTTCCCTGCGCTTTGCCCCGCCCCGGCTCGGCCGCGGTCGCAGCTTCAACTCGCCGGAACCAGTGCCAGCGCCTCGTTCAGGTGGTGCTCGGCGATCCCTTGCATGAACTCCCGGTCGGGGAAGTCCCCGTCGAGCAGGCGCAGCGGGCCCGCTGTCAGCGACAGATGCTGGGTGAGTTTGTAGAGCGCGAGGCGGTCCTCGTCGAGGCCGTCCACCGCCAACTGCTGATATTGGCTGTCGGTATGGCGGAGGCGTAGGAACACGTGCTCCCACTCGACGTCGAAGTACAGCAGATTCTCGATGTCGATCACGACGGGCTGGCCGTCCCGGTCGACCATGACGTGGTCCAGGCCCAGCTCGCCATGGACGACGGAGTACTCGGCACGCGGCCGTACCACCGCGGTCAGCTGACGCAGCCGCTCCTCCAGCTGATCGCGGGCGTCGGCGATCCTGCGGTCGCGCGCGGCAGCCTCGGCGAGGCAGCGCAGCGCGAAGGCGAGCGCTGCCTGCTCGCACGAGACCGAACGTGACGTGCCGCCCGCGTCGATCAGGGCCACCTTGCCGAAGGCCGGCGCCCGGTGATCGCGCATCTTCGCCAGGCTCTCCGCGAGGCGCTTCATGACCGGCTCCGCGCCGCGCGGGTCGCGATGGCGCAAGTCCATCAGGTTCTCGCCGGGCACGTCCTCCACGATCGCGAGGTCGGCCGGACAGTGGACGCGGTCACGGTCGACCAGGTGGATCTTGAGAACCCGAAGGCCCACTGCCTCCAGCCGCGCGTGCGCCGCCTCGAACAGGTCGAGCCCGATGCCGGGGGAGAACGGGTCGGCGAGGTCGCCATCGTGCTCAGTGACCGGCCAGTAGTTCTCGGAGTCCTCCCACAGGTAGGCGATCGCCGTCATGGCATCGTCCATCGTCAGCCGGTAGACGCCCTTCGTGGTGCCGCCAGCGAGCCGCTCGACCACCTCCAGCCGCCGCCCGCCACCCAGCGCGGCCCGCGCCGCACCCGCCAACTGCTCCCGCGTCACGTTCTTGGGCGCCACGCTCAGAACCCGCCTTCCGCCTCGATGACTGGGGCACGCTACGCGAGTCATCGTTCAAAGCCGAACGAATTGTGCTCAGGTGAGGAGTTTCGCGAGCTGGGCCATCTCGGTCGGCGGGTCGATCACCGGCTGGATGAGGAGTTCGTCGATGCCGGCCTGTTCCAGGGTGGCGATGCGGGCGAGGAGGTCGTCGCGGGTGCCGACCAGGGCCAGGGTGTTCATCAGCGAGGGCAGAACCAGATCCCGGTCCTGCGGTGCGATGCGTCCGAGGTAGTTGGGATAGAGCTTGGTGTGCCGGTCCGGCGCGGTGGCGGTGGTGCCGCGCCGGTCGAGGAGCCGCCGCACCGCCTCGCGTTCCTCAGGGCTGAGTTGCTCGGCGAAGGCAGGATTTTCGGCTGCTGTGTCGGCGGCGAAGGCCAGCAGCGACAGGACGAGGTGGCCGGTCGCGTCACGGGGCGCCTCGCCGTGGGGGTCCTCGTCCTCGTCGAGTACGTAGAGCGAGGTGACCAGGTAGGAGTCCGTGGGGGAGTCTGGGTCGCGGGGCGTGTCTTGGGCGGCGCGGCGGCGGGCGTCGTGCAGAGCGTGCCAGGCGGTGGGGTCCAGCAGGCCGAAGGAGATGAGGCCGGTGCCGCGGCGGCCTGCGACGGCGGCAGCCTGCGGCCCGAGCGCGGCCATGACGAACTCGATCGGGTCGACGGTGTTCACGTGCGCCCCGGTGTGCAGGAACCGGATGTCGCGGACCCGGTCACCTTCGCGGTACTCGGTCGAGCGCCCGGCGCACAAATCCTGCAGTGCGGCGGTGAAGTGCTCCACCCTGACCGCTGTGGTCGGCCGCATGCCCAGGGTGCGCCGGGCGGTGTTCCCGGTGCCGACGCCGCAGATGATCCGGCCCGGTGCCAGGGCGTTGAGGCTGGCGAGCCCGCTCGCGGCGGCCGCAGCCGAGCGCAGCGCCGGTGAGGTCACGCCGATGCCGAGCCTGATGCGGCTGGTGGCCTTCGCGCACAGGCTCAACGCGACGAAGGGATCGCCGTGGACCATCGGGGTGTCGTTGACCCAGAAGCTGTGCAAGCCCAACTCCTCGGCCCGCACGGCGAGGTCCTCCACCCCGGGGTGCGCGCTGACGACGATCCCTCCACGCATCACAACCTCCAAGGTATGCGGATGGAAGCGAACTTGCTGCCATCGTCAGTGTCCTGCCGCCCCCGCTGGAATGCGGCGCAGCCCCACATTCACACCGTCACGAGGACAATGCCGCCCGCTCGGATTCGGCCAGCAGTACGCAGAACTCGTTGCCTTCCGGGTCGGCGAGAACGACCCAGCCCCAGCCGTCGGGCTTGCGATGGTCGGCGACCAGGGAGGCGCCCAACTTCAGCAGCCGCTCGACTTCTGCTTCCCGTGAGGTGTCCGGGCGCAGGCACAGATGGAGCCTGTTCTTGGTCGACTTCGGCTCTGGAACCTCGTTGAAGTGCAAGGCCGGGCCGCCGGGCAGCATGATCTCGGTCTCGTCGTCACCCGGTTTGTCCTCGGGATCCAGCGGTTGTCCGGTCACATCGCTCCAGAACCGCGCCAGCTGGTAGGCGTTCGCACAGTCGATCGCAATGTTCGTCACTGTAGAAGGCATGCGCGCGATCATGTCGGATCGGCGGCCCTGCCCGCCACTGTAATTGAGATTAGTCGCCGAAGATCGTTAACTGCCTTGTGGACCGCTTCAGCGGGCTGCAACCATCCCGGCATGGACTCGCGCGTAGTCGGAATTCCCGACGTGGACGGCACCGAACAGGTAGCTGTTGTGATCGATGTGATGCGGGCGTTCACCACCGCCGCATGGGCGTTCCACCGCGGGGCAGACAAGATCGTTCTCGCTGCCGACGAGGGCGAGGCACTGGAGATCAAGGCAGGTCACCCGGGTTGGCTCGCGCTCAAGGACGGGGCACCGGTCAGCGGGTTCGACCTGGTCAACTCCCCTGGCCTGCTCCAGGAAGCCGACTTGGCGGGCCGCACCCTGATTCAAAAGACCACCGCGGGAACGGTCGGGGCCCTGGCAGTTGTCGAGGCGAAACTGGCGTTGTGCGCCAGTTTCGCCGTGGCTGGCGCGACGGCCCGAGCGCTTATGGATGCCGACGCCGACACGGTGACGTTCGTCGCCACCGGCGAGGACGGCCGTGCCGCCGAGGATCTGGCCTGCGCCGAGTACTTGGACCGGCTCCTGGCCGGGGATCGTGTCGACCCCGGTCCCTATGTTCACCATGCCCGCACCTCTCCGGCCGCGGACGACCTGCGCAGCGGGCGACGCCGCGGCGCTCACCCCATGGATGTGGAGTTGTGCTCGGAGGTCGACCGGTTCGACTTCGCCATGAAGGTCGGTCTCGAGGAAGGGATGGCAGTGCTACGGCCACTCCGGACTCCGCCGGGGGACCCGGGCGGCGCTGAAGTGCGGCTCAGCGGCTAGGGATCAGGGAGTGCACGCAGCCGCCGGTAGCGGGACGTGGTCGGCCGCTCAATCGCACGCGGTAGAACCGGCGTTGGCGATGGTCATCCCAGGATACTGGTCGTCATGGATGAGGTCGAGGTCGTCGTCGCCCATTCCGAGCGCGCGACCCTGCGCGTCGGCGATGTGTTCCTGAAGGTGGATGCCGATCAGGCGCGCGTCGATGTGGAGGTCGAGGCGATGGCCTTGGCGCCGGTCCCGACCCCGGAGATCCTGTCGCGCAAGCCGCCCGTGCTGGCGATCGCCGCGGTCCCGGGGACGGCGCTCGGCCGCCTCGGTGAGCCGTCTGCCGCCTCGCCGGCGGCGTGGGCCAAGGCGGGCGCCGCCATCCGGAAGCTGCACGACGCGCCGTTGCCGCCCTGGTCCGGCCGGAGCGGCAGGGGCATCGACGAGTTCGCGGCGGATCTCGACGCCGAGTGCGAGTGGCTCGTGACGAACGGCGTCCTTCCCTCCGACCTGGTGACCCGCAACCGCCAGGTCGCCGAGGCAGCACTCCGGCCGTGGACTCCGGTGTTCACACACGGCGACCTCCAGATCGCTCACGTGTTCGTCGACGGCGGCGAGATCACCGGCATCATCGACTGGTCCGAGGCGGGCCAGGGCGATGCCCTGTCCGACCTCGCCACTTTGACGCTCGGACACGAGGAGCAACTCGGCGATGTCGTAGCCGGCTATGGCACCGACGTCGACCTCGACGTGATCCGTGCGTGGTGGTCGTTGCGAAGCCTGCTGGGGATTCGCTGGCTGGTCGAGCACGGCTTCGACCCGTTCGCGCCGGGCTGTGAGGTCGACGTGCTGAGATCCCGGCTGTGAGGCGATGCGGCCTCGAACGCTGTGGGTGCGTTCTGACGGCATCGGGCAGGCAACCCCTGCGGCGTGCATGTTGTCGCCTGCGGACCGTCCGGCAACCATCGTTCCAGCGGCGCGCGTGAGGCTCTGGGAGGGGGCGACTGCTCTGCCGGATATCCGCCCGACAGCCATGACCGCCTGAGCGCGACGACCAGCGGCGCCCGGGACGCCCCTTGTCGCTGCCCTCGGAGGACCGTCCGCTCCTGCTCGCGGCCTACTGGCAGCACGTCCGGGTAGCAGCGCAGTCGTACACCTGGCTGCCCCGGATCCCGTGTCGTACGGTCTATCAGGCCGCGACGAGCTCCTGCTCGCGGTCCGGCGTTTTGACCTTGGGCTTCTTGTTCGGCAGCGAGAGCCGGACGACCTTGCGCCACGCGGAGAACACCTGCTTGGGCAGCGGCCCGGTGACGTACTCCAGCTCGTACTTCTCGAACAGCGCGCGTACCTTCACCGCGACCTCGGCGTACCGGTTGCTCGGCAGGTCCGGGAACAGGTGGTGCTCGATCTGGTGCGACAGGTTGCCGGTCATGAAGTGCATGGCCTTGCTGCCGCTGATGTTCGCCGAGCCCATCATCTGGCGCAGGTACCACTGGCCGCGCGTCTCGCCCTTGATCGACCGGCGCTCGAAGACCTGCACGCCCTCGGGGAAGTGCCCGCACATGATCACCGAGTGGGTCCAGAGGTTGCGGACCAGGTTGGCGGTGAACGTGGCGGCGAGCGTGGTGAGGAACGACGGGCCCGACAGCAGCGGGTGGATCACGTAGTCCTTGAGCACCTGCTTGCGGATCTTGCGGCCCACGTCCTTGGCCCGCGCGCGGAACTCCGGGTTGTTGCGGCGGCGCTTGTGCAGGTTCTTGCCGAGTTCCAGGTCGTACGCCGCGATGCCGTACTCAAAGAAGCAGGCGTTGATGAAGTTCCACAGCGGCTGGCCGAGGTGGAACGGGTGCCACTTCTGGTCCTCGTCGACGCGCATGATGCCGTAGCCGAGGTCGTTGTCCTTGCCGATCACGTTCGTGTACGTGTGGTGCAGCTCGTTGTGCGAGTGCTTCCACTGGTCGGCCGGCGAGACGTGATCCCATTCCCAGGTGGTGGAGTGGATCTTCGGGTCCCGCATCCAGTCCCACTGGCCGTGCAGGATGTTGTGGCCGATCTCCATGTTGTCCATGATCTTCGCCACCGACAGACCGGCGGTGCCGATGATCCACGCGGGCGGGAAGAACGAGAACAGCAGCACACCCCGGCTGACCAGCTCGAGCTTGCGCTGCGCCGAGATGACCTTGCGGATGTAGGCTGCGTCCTTCTCGCCGCGGCCGGCGATCACCTCGTCACGGATCGCGTCCAGCTCGCGGCCGAGCTCCTCGATCTGCTCCGCGGACAGGTGGGCGGTGGGGTCGATGGCGGTCAAGCTGTTCCTACCGTTCGATGTCGCAGGGGCCCGCCGCGGCGGACACGCAGGTCTGGATGAGGACGCCCGGCTCGGCCTCGGTGATCTCACCGGTGCGCAGATCGCGGACGGCGCCCGCCTTGAGCGGCGTGACGCAGCCGAAGCAGATGCCCATGCGGCAACCGGAGGGCATGAGCACGCCGGCCTCCTCGCCGATGTCCAGCAGTGGCGTGGTGCCGTCCGCTTCGACGGTCTTGCCGGTGGCGCTGAACGTCACCTCGCCACCGTTGCCGTCGCCGGCGACGGCGATGCCGGGGCGGAAGCGTTCGGTGTGCAGGCGCTCTGGTACGCCGTGTCCGGACCAGTGCTTTTCGGCGGCGTCGAGCAGGCCGGCGGGCCCGCAGGCCCAGGTCTCGCGCTCGGCCCAGTCGGGCACGAGTTCGTCGAGACGGGCGATGTCGAGCATGCCGTCCGTGTCGGTGTGCACCTCGGTGAGCCGCAGCTTCTTGTCCGCGACCAGGTCGTGCAGTTCGTTGCGGAAGATCACGTCGTGCGGCTGTGGCGCGCAGTGGACCATGACGACGTCGTCGAACTCGGTGTCACGCAGCATGCCCATCACGGGCGTGATACCGCTGCCGGCCGTCAGGTAGAGCACCTTGGCGGGCTTGGCCTGCGGCAGCACGAAGTCACCGGTCGCCTGGTCGAGCTGGATCAGCGTGCCCGGTTTGGCCCTGCGAACCAGGTGGTTGCTGACCTTGCCGTCCGGGATCGCCTTCACGGTGATCGTGACGCGGCCGTCCGGGCGGTTGGTCGGCGAGGTGAGGGAGTAGGCACGCCACAGGCGCACCCCGTCGACATCGACCCCGATCCGCACGTACTGCCCGGCCGTGTGGCCGCGCCAGCCCCGTCCCGGCCTGATCACGATGGTCGCGGCGTCACCCGTCTCGGGGTGCACGGCCTCGATGCGCCCACGCAGGTCAGCGCCCGCACGCAGCGGACTGACCAGGTCGAGGTAGTCCGACGGCAGCAGCGGCGTCGTGACCATCTCCAGCAGTTTCCACGCCCTGCTGCGCAGGGCTGTACTCGTCATGACTTCAGCTTGCTGCGCCTCAGGGCGTAAAGTCCTGACCGCAGGATGTGAATCTGGTCGGCTTAATTGTTCGCAGGGAACAAAGACGTGAGTCATGCCATACGGAGGGCCAGCGAACTGGCCCTGGATGAGACGACGGTCACCGCACTTCGGGCGGCGCTGAAGACCACCGCCGACGAGGTCGTCCAGGCGATCATCGACGAGGTCCCTCCCTACGCCAACGCCCTTTCGGGCCACATGGGCGCCACCATCCGCCGAGCCGTCCGTACCGCCCTGGGGCACTACCTGGACCTCGCGAGCGGGAACGCCACGGGCGGCGACGCCGGTGACGCAGCCTACGAGCTGGGCCGCGGCGAGGTGCGCGACGGCCGTTCGATGGACGCCCTGCTCAGCGCCTACCGCGTCGGCGCCCGCGTGGCCTGGCGATGCCTGGCAGCGGGTGCCGTACCCGCGGGTCTGCCCGCCGCCGAGGTCGCCAAGTTCGCCGAGCTGACCTTCGCCTACATCGACGAGCTCTCCGCCGCGAGCGCCGCGGGCCACGCCGACGAACTGGCCGCCCGGGGCAGGGCCCACGAGCTCCACCTGGAACACCTGGCCCGCGACCTCCTCGCCGGTGCGAGCCCGGATGTGCTGCTGGCCTCTGCGCAACGAGCCGGGTGGCAGCCTCCGGTTTCACTGACCGCGGTCCTGCTGCCCGCCGCCCAGGCCCGGCCTGCCTACCGCACGCTCGATGCGAGCACCCTCGTCCTCGACGATCTGCCGGACGCCACCGGTGTGCTGCTCGTCCCCGATGCCGACCGATCACATCTCCTGCGGCAGCTCACCGACCGCACCGCCGTGGCCGGCCCGGCCCGGCCGTGGACTCGTGCGTCCGCCTCGTACGCACGAGCCGTACGCGCGCGCTCCCTCTCCTCCGATATTCGCGACACCGAGGAGCACCTGCCCGAGCTGGTGCTGAGCGCCGACGCGGACGCGCTCGCGGACCTGCGGGCCCGAGCCCTCGCGCCGTTGCGGACCTTGCCCGGCGGGACCGCACGGCGGCTGGAGGAGACGTTGCGGGAGTGGCTGCTGCACCAGGGCAGACGGGACGAGGTGGCGGCGGCGTTGTTCGTCCATCCCCAGACAGTCCGATACCGGATGTCGCAGCTGCGGGAGCTGTTTCCGGATCTCGCATCGCCACACCGGGTCCTTGAACTGACGCTGGCGGTCGGTCTTCGGGCCGGCTGACGCGTACTTCGACCGTCCATGAGCGCGTCCGAATACGGCTCGACTGAATCCGGTGGACGATGTGCACCGGCACGCTCGTCGACGCGCTCATCGAGTAGCTGGTGGGCCGGCCGCTCGCGCCGGGGACCACCGTGGTTCTGCGGCCGCAACCGAGCGATACGGGATCCCCGGAAACCCCGTCGAGCGCAGTGCACCGTGGTGGTGATGTGGTCGGCGGCACAATCGGCTCTGACACCGCGAAGTCGGGGAACTGCTGCCCGGCTATCAGCCGTTGCCCGGAGCGACCAGGCCGGATTCGTAGGCGAGGACGACGAGTTGGGCTCGGTCGCGGACGTGGAGTTTGGTCATGGCCCGGTTGATGTGGGTCTTCGCGGTCATGGGGCTGATCACCATCTGATCGGCGATCTGGTCGTTGGAAAGGCCCCGTGCGGCCAGAGCGACCGCCTCGCGTTCGCGGCTGGTCAACTCCTCCAGTGCGGCACTGGTGCTGGGGAGTGGCTGGGTGACGTACCGGTGGATCAGTTTGCGGGTGATGGAGGGGGCGAGCAGAGCGTCACCGCGGGCGGCCACCCGCACGGCGTGCAGCAGGTCCTCCGGCACGATGTCCTTGACCAGGAACCCGGCGGCGCCGGCGCGCAGCGCGTCGAAGACGTACTCGTCCATGCCGTAGTTGGTCAGCATGACGACATGCACGCCGGCCAGGGCCGGGTCCGCGGCGATGCGCCGGGTCGCCTCGATGCCGTCCATGACCGGCATCCGGATGTCGACGAGCGCGACGTCGGGCAGATGCTCCTTGATGAGCACCAACCCCTCTTCGCCATCGGCGGCTTCGGCCACCACCTCGATGTCGTCCTCGAGGTCGAGCAGCGCGCGGAAGCCGCTGCGGATGAGCGGCTGGTCGTCGACCAGCAGGACACGGATCATGATGCTCGTTCCACAGGGAGGTGGGCCTGGACGGTGAAACCGTGCCCGGTGCGCGGCTGGGCGTGCAGCACGCCTCCAAGAGCGGTGACGCGTTCGCGCATGCCGAGCAGTCCGAGACCGGGGGCCGGGGCGTCGTCGGGGGTGGCCTTGCCGTCGTCGTCCACCTGGACGGCAAGGGCGTCGGGCCGGTATTCGATCCGGACCGTCGCGGTGGTGGCACAGGCGTGCCGGGCGGTGTTGGTGAGTGCTTCCTGAACGATGCGGTAGGCGGTCCGGCCCAGCGCGGCCGGCACGTCGTGCCGTTGTCCTTCGATCGTCAGCGTCGCGTCCAGGCCCATCGAACGCGCCCGCTCCACCAGTTCCGGTAGGTGTTCGAGGCTCTGCGGCGGGCTCGTGTCGTCGTCGCGCAAAGCTTCCAGAGTCGCGCGCAGTTCCCGGGTCGCCTCCCGCCCGGCCGTCTGGATCGCCAGCAGCGTCTCGGGCACCTGCTCGCCGCGCCTGCGGGCGACATGGACGGCGACCTCGGACTGCACCTTGATGATCGAAATCTGGTGGGTGAGGGAATCGTGCAGCTCCCGCGCGATGTGCAGCCGCTCCTCGTCAGCTCGGCGCCGGGCGGTCTCTTCCCGGGTTCGTTCGGCCTCCTCCGCCCGACGCTCGGCCTGCCGCAGCGCCTCCCCGGCAGCGAAGGCGGCGATCAGCCAGGCGATTTCCAGTACGTTCCGGGCCTGCCCGAACGCCTCGCGCGCCGGCCCGTCACGGAAGACCAGCGCCGTAAGAGGGAGGACGAGGAGCAGGGACACGGATACCGCCACCGTCACGGCTCGGTGCCCGGCCCGCACGGCGCCGTACACCGCCACCAGATACGAGACGGCGAGCACCTCAAAACCCGCCGCCTCATACCCCACCGCGCACAGCCCGGTGACAGCCAGCACAACCATCGGAGCCCTACGACGCGCGACCAGCGCCAGACCGCCCGCCGCCAGCAGCGCGGCGCCGACCAGCTCACGCTCCCCGGCCGGGTGCTGCCCGGACAACCCCGTTCCCAGCAGCAGAGCCGCCACGCTGACGGCGATCGCCCAGTCCATGGCACCGGCCGGGACACGAAAACGCCCTGTGTCCATGCGCGCACCCTAGCCGGACGCCATTGCGGGCGAGTCCCGCCCACGGACGAGCGACCGGCTACCGCACCCGCAGTACTCGCCCGCCATCTGCCACAGGCGTAGCAGCCGACTGCCATATCGACGGCAGTCCGAAGAGACCGCACCCGCCGGACGACCACCGGTGCGGTCGGCAGGCACGCTCAAGGCCCAGCGAAACACGCTGAACTCCCCGCACAAGAAGGAAGAGAGCGGCATGAGTGCAACAGAGGTCCTGACTGTGGCCGCCGAAGGCGGAATCATCGGAGACGGGCGGACGGGGGCCAACCTGGCCCTCGGGGTGGGACTGATCGGTATGGCCATCGGCCGGCTGGCCCTGGCCCGCGCCGCCGGCCGAATCCGCACCGGCAACGCGCGCACCGGCGCCATGGCAGCCATGGCGGCCGGCCTGGTCGGTACGGCCCTCGCGGTGCTGCATCTGGCCACCTCCAGCGGTGGTCCCGGCACCGGCAACGGGATGGTGGGAGCCATCGCGGCCATCCCTATGGGGCTGATCGCCCTGGCCCTCGGCCGGCGCGCTCTCACCCACTCCCGACGCACCGAGCGAAGCGCAGACCGCGTCGGACGCGACCGGGAGTTCGGGTCCACCTCATAAGCACCGCCGGGCCTACCCTGACGGTCCACCCGAACTTGTGCGTTCGGGGCGACACCCCAGCCGTGCAGGTGAGCGGTTCAGGATGCCCGGCGGGCGGTGATGGCCCGGCGTATGCCGTAGGCGGCGATGCCGACGGCCAGGGCCGCGACGCCCCATGCGACGGAAGCGGCGGGCAGGGTGAAAGCCAGCAGCAGGCAGCCGGCCAAGCCGACCGCGGGGATGATGCGGGGCGGGCGGTTCTCGTCCGGCGTGAGTGTCCAGGCGGAGGCGTTGGCGACGGCGTAGTAGACGAGGACGCCGAAGGAGGAGAAGCCGATCGCGCCGCGTACGTCGGTGGTGGCGGCGAGCGTCGCGACGACGGCGCCCACCAGCAGTTCAGCCTGGTGCGGAACCTTGTAGCGCGGATGAACGGCGGCCAGGACGTGGGGAAGGTGCCGGTCGCGGGCCATCGCCAGGGTGGTGCGGGAGACGCCCAGGATCAGGGCGAGCAGGGAGCCCAGCGCGGCGACCGCCGCCCCGATCCGCACGACGGGCGCCAGCCAGGCGGCCCCCGCGGCCCGCACCGCTTCCGACAGCGGCGCTGTCGCCTCCGCCAGGGCGCGAGGGCCGAGCGCTGTCAGGACGGCGAGCGCCACAGCCGCGTAAACGATCAGGGTGAGGCCGAGGGCGAGTGGGATGGCGCGGAGGATGGTGCGCGCGGGATCGCGGACCTCCTCGCCGAGGGTGGCGATGCGGGCGTACCCGGCGAAGGCGAAGAACAGCAGGCCCGCGGCCTGCAGTACGCCGGTGGCGGTGGCATCGGAGCCGACCTCCAGCCGGCCCGCGTCCGCTGTCGACGAGGTGAGGCCGGTAACCACGACCGCTACCAGCACTGCCAGCGCGACGGCGACGATCGCCCGGGTCAGCCAGGCGGACTTCTGAATCCCGACGTAGTTCACGGCGGTCAGCGCGACCACTGCGGCTACCGCCACCGTGTGGGCCTGACCGGGCCATACGTACGAGCCGACGGTCAGCGCCATCGCCGCGCAGGAGGCGGTCTTGCCGATGACGAAGGCCCAGCCGGCCAGATAGCCCCAGAAGTCGCCGAGGCGTTCGCGGCCGTAGACATAGGTGCCGCCGGAGGCGGGATAGCGGGCGGCCAGGCGGGCGGAGGAGGTGGCGTTGCAGTAGGCCACCACCGCGGCCACCGCCAGAGCGACCAGCAGGCCGGAGCCGGCCGCGCGGGCGGCCGGGGCGAGTGCCGCGAAGATGCCCGCACCGATCATCGAGCCCAGTCCGATGAGGACGGCGTCGCCGACGCCGAGCCGCCGCTGGAGCTGAGGTGACTCGGTCTGGGCGGGCTGACTCATGACGTGCCTCCGTCTTCCGGCGGTGAGCGTCGGGCTCCGACCGTAAGGTACATCAATTTGGGTTGATGTATTTTGGCTTCATGAGGCCCTCGGATCCCGCCGGCCCGGCGTTCGTGCAGCTGGCCGCCCACCCGCTGCGGTGGAAGCTGCTGACCGAGCTGGCCGCGAGTGACTACCGGGTTCGTGAGCTGGTGGAGCGGGTCGGCCAGCCGCAAAACCTGGTCTCCTACCATCTGCGGCTGCTGCGCGGCGGCGGTCTGGTCACCGCCCGCCGCAGCAGCTTCGACGCCCGCGACAGCTACTACCACCTGGACCTCGCGCAATGCGCCCACGCGCTCGCCAGCGCCGGCACCGCCCTGCACCCGGCGCTGGGGTTCGCCCTCACTCCACCTCCACCGCCCCCGCCGGCACCGGCGAGACGACCCGCCGTCCTGTTCGCCTGCACCGGCAACAGCGCCCGCTCACCGATCGCCGAGGCACTGCTGCACTTCCGCACGAACGGCTGGGTGGAGGTGACCAGCGCCGGCAGTCACCCCAAATCCGGCGTCCATTCCGACGCCGTACAGGCTCTGCGTGAGCAGCACGGCATCGACATCGCGGGGCAGCGTCCACGTCACCTGGACACCCTGGCCGGCCGTCGGTTCGACTACGTGATCAGCTTGTGCGACAAGGTCCGCGAGGTCTGCCCCGACTTCGGCGACCATCCTCGGCTGGTCCACTGGAGCATCCCCGACCCCGCCGCAGCCACTGGCCCCGGCCCGGTCGGCTACCCCGCATTCGTCCGCACGACAGCAGAGATCAACACCCGCATCAGCTACCTGCTGCCGCTGCTCATCCGCACGCCACAGGAGGTTCAGCCGTGACCACCCCCGACCAGTACGCCAGCGTCCGGTACCTCGTCGACGACGTCCAGGCGGCCATCGACTTCTACACCACCCACCTGGGCTTCACCCTGCGCAGCCACCCCGCCCCCGCCTTCGCCGACGTGACACGCGGGCCGCTACGGCTGCTGCTGTCCGGCCCGGCCACTTCCGGTGCTCGCGCCACCCCCAGCGACCTCGGCGCCGGGGGCAACCGCATCCACCTGATCGTCGAGAACCTCGACACCGAAATCGACCGGCTGCGTAGCGCCGGACTCACCTTCCTCAGCGACGTGGTGTCGGGCCCTGGCGGGCGCCAGATCCTGCTCACCGACCCCGCCGGCAACCTCATCGAACTATTCGAACCCGCCCGCTGAGAGAAGCGCGTTCACACTCGCCGCAAGCGAGCTACGTCAGCACCGGAGTTGCCAATCACTTGACGAGGGCGGCGAGGGGGTCGGCCCAGTACCAGCCGAGGATGGCGTTGAGGACCAGACCGACCAGGAGGACGGCGGAGAGGTAGGTGCACAGCAGGGTCTGCTTGGAGTCGGCGACCGTGCTGGCGGAGCCGAGTTCGCGTCCCGCTTTGCGCTGTGCGGCGGACAGCAACGGCATCACGGCCAGAGACAGCGCGGCGATGACGATGTCGGGGATGAAGCGTTCGGCCTCACCGGTGCCGGTCAGCGCCCGGACCGCGTCGACGCCGACGTACGCGGTGAGCGCGAAGAACGAAAGGGCGGTGATCCGCAGAGCTGGTCTTCTCCCGCGCCTCGCGTGCGGAGTTGTTCAACGTCGTCGCCGGCCCCGGCGCCCTGTGGCGCTACCCCCGCAACGGCGCCCTGCACGGCGACCTCGCCCGGCGCCTGGTGCTGCACAGTGCCCGGCGTCGTCTTCGGCGCTGCCCCCCGCGTCTTCCCCCTGCCAGGACCGGACACATACCGGCCCCTGATCCTCCACCCTGCTCTGCCGCAGGGGCTGTGGCTGGGGCTGTGGCTGTGGCTGCGCGCCCTTCCCCCGGCACACTACCTGCCGCCATCCGATGGAGAGTTGGCGCCTCGTACCCTCACCGGTCTCGCGCTGGTGGTCGGGTGGTCGGGGGCATCTAGGCATCAGCGGCGGTTCGCTGTTCGGCCCAGGCCTCGTCGGTCATGGTCTGCCCGACGCACGCGTCGCTCCGGCTGCGCTCGCCGCCATCTTCTCCGCCTCCCTCGTCGGCGCCGCCGCCTACGCACTGCTGTCACTCGTGAGCTCCGGAGAAGCCCCCCGACCCCAGACCATGAACTGAGCCCACCCCGGTGGCGAACTGCAACGGAGGACATGAACCCGGCGTTCGGCATCGGAAGACGGACGACAACAAACCACCGAGTTCGGGCCATCGCTGAATCGAGCGATGATGACTCGTCAAGGGCGTGGTCGCCAACTTCTACAAGGACACCCCAGGCGGCGCCCGAAGCCACCTCTTATG